>DATAMD010000302.1:0-4748 GCA_036260755.1 Chitinophagaceae bacterium
TTTTAACTGCATTTTTACAGCCGATTTAAGCGCAATTCTTATCCGGATTTGCAGACCAGAAATGAAACTGCAGTAATGCACTTACCGGTAACTACATACCGTAAGTATAGTAGGACTTCACATACAGGTATAGTTGCTGAAATCTGATATTTATGCAATTGATTTTACTCGCACCTGTAAACGGAAAGCACTTTAAAACTCCTGTGGCTGAAAGGTATTTGGGAAACAGATGATGGCAATGGCTGAAGCAGAAGTGGTACATCAATTGGTTTATTTACTACAAATAAAGATCATAGTACAGCTACAGCATAAAACAAAAGAGGTACTTTATTTAGTACCTCTTTTTAATTGGTTGATTGAATTAATATGTAAAACTTATTTTTATTTTAATGTGCTGTATGATTTAGTATTTGCTGCGTATCCGTAATTATATGTATCGGAATTTGATTTCTTTGTATTTTTTGCAAATTGAGATTTATTGGTTTGAACCAAATATTTTGCATACAGGTTCATTTGAGGCTTATCGGCTGAACCAATTGGTTCGATTGATAATGGATAATTCTTCCACCAACGACCGGCTGCCCAATAACATCCGCCAATATTATTTTCGGTAAGATATTGTAAGAAGTTATCTAAAACAACCATCCAGCGATTATCATTATTTGGAATTCCAAACTCACCTACAAAGCCTCTTTTATTATTTGCATGAAGCCAATCAACAAAATGTTTAATTCTATCAACACCTGTCATTTCGTTTGCGCCACTTGCAGCATAAGATTTTTTGTATTCGCCTGAACGGTCTTCATCAAAATAGCAGTGTGCATTGAACATCATGTTATTTGCAGGATCAACTAAATACTTTAACTGGTCGTTATATTCAACCCATGTTTCAGGGCCAGAATAATTATCGCCATCAACCAAAATAGTATGTGTTCTGTCAACTTCCCTGATACCGTTAATTGCTTGTTGAGCAGATTCGAACCAAGAATAATTTTGCATGTGGTTAGGTTCGCTCATGATGCTGAAGGCATAAATATTTTTTCTGTTTCTAAGGGCAGTTGCCAATTTTCTCCAAACATCTTTATAGTTAGCACGTGATACCTGAGGGCTGCCGATGATGTATTCTACGTTGTTTATTTTATATCTTCCATAGTTCTGCATAATCAGGGTAACCTGAATATTTCTTGCAGCACAATCGTCTAAGAATTTTTCAACCAATGAAAGTTCCTTTGCATCTAAAGGGCCACCTAATGTTCTTTGGATTCTTTCCCATCTGATAGGCAATTGAATGATTTGAACTCCTTTGTTGGCAAAATAGTCAACTTCATTCTGTGTTGGGTAGATATAATGTGTATTTAAAATTCCGGGGAGATTATTTTGACCAAATTCAGCACCGCAAAGCGTAACACCAAATGATCTTGAAACCGGTGCAGTAGGGGCTGGCATTGCATGTAAAAATGTTACACTCAACATCATCAGTAATGCTATTTGTAATATTTTTTTCATGATCTGAATTTGATATATTATATAATAAAATAATATGTTATTGCATACTTTTATTGTTGACCAATTTTTTATTTCGGTCAGGGCAATAAAATAGCTGCCGAGTAATTATTCATTTCTCAGCCTTGCTTTCGTTTCAACAAAGAGCTTGGTAGAACTTATTTAACTGTACACCGTGTTTGTTTGCTATTGCTTTTTGAATCTGGTTTTTAATATTGAATCTTAAGCGGTGTACTCTTTTTTATCTTTTCCTTTCTAATATTCTTATCTTTTATTCTGATGTAAAATTGCATAGAATAAAGAGGTGCAGCAATAGCGGATTACGTGAAAATAAAGTAGTGAAAGAATTAATGTAAAGTAGTGAATAAATCACATGAAGTAGTGATTTTACTACATATAAAAATGAATATAGAACGACATGGAGGGATTATAAAAACAAGCTTGTTTTTATTAAACAAGCTTGTGTTCGATTGCATACTTAATCAGCTCGGTATTTGTGTTGATGTGCATCTTATCAAGTATTCTGGCCCGGTAAGTGCTTATGGTATTTACACTCAACGAAAGTGTTTGTGCCATCTCGGAAATGCTTTTACCCGATGCAATAAATTTCATCACTTCAAATTCCCTGTTCGATAAGCATTCATGAGCAGGCTTATCAAGATTGTCGCCATACGAATCGGCTAATAATTCTGCTATTTCTGATGTAATATATCTTTTACCTTTTAAGATATATTCAATAGCTTTTATCAATTCATCAGGTGCGCTGTCTTTTGTAAGGTAGCCCGATGCACCGGCTCTAATTGCACGTACTGCATATTCTTCGGCAGCGTGAACACTTAGAACGAGCAATGGAGTTTTAGGAGCATGCTCTTTCACTTCTTTTATTATTTCAACACCCGATCTGCCGGGCATTGTAATATCGGAGATGATAACAGTATAAGTTTCTTTTGAAACTCTTTTCAGCAGTTCAACGGCATCAGGCACTTCATCGATTTGTGAATGAGGGTATTCTTCTTCTAAGATTAATCTTAGACCTTTTCGCACCACACTGTGGTCGTCTGCAATTAAAATTTTCATAATTGTATAATTTAAAGTTTTAAAAATTTATGATTCTACTTCAACCTTTATTGTTGTCCCGCTCTCTTTCGAACTTTCAATTTTTAATTCACCATTTATCAAGAAAGCCCTTTCCTGCATTCCCAATAAACCTAATGATTTTGTTTTTTGCATGGTATCAAATCCGTTTCCATTGTCTTTAATCATCAAAACAATCTTATTATTTTGTTTTTGAATTTTGCATTCAACCTGCGTAGCATTTGCATGGCGCATAATATTGGTTAAAGATTCCTGGCAAATTCTGAATAAGTTTGTTTTTACATTATTTGGCAAACTTAGATCGCCAACTGTATTTTCGAATTTGCATTGAATGTTTGTACGCTTTTGAAAATCGCCGCAATACCATTCTATTGCAGCAGTTAATCCAAGATTATCTAAAATGCTTGGCCTTAATTCCTGCGCAATCCTTCTGATGGTGTTAACCATTTCAGATAACTGCGAAATGGTTTCATCCATTTTTAATTTTACTTCATCATTTTCACCTGTCATTTTTTTCTTTATCCAGCTAACATCAAGTTTAATAGCTGTTGCCATCTGCCCTAATTCGTCATGAATTTCTCTTGCAATATTTATCCTTTCTTCTTCTCTAGAATTTTGAAGATGAGAGGCAAGTGTTCTGAAACGGTAATTGAGTTTAATCAGGTTTTCCTGTGTTTTCTTTTGATCTGTGATATCTATAAAATAAATCGATACGCCATTTGCCGATGGATAAAAATCAAACTCTAACCAGCTGTTAAAGCTTTCGAAGAAGTCTTCAAAATGAATGTATTGTTGGGTTTTAATTACTTTATTATAAGCTTTGAAAAAATTTTCATCAATAGTTGCAAACTCGTTCTCAATATTTTTCCCAATTAAAGTTTTATGGTCTTTTTGTAAAATATCACCTGCTTTTTTATTAACATAAATAAAGCATTTTCTGTTGTTTAATGCCATAAATCCATCAGTAACCCTGCCAAAAACATCATTCAATTCTTTTGTTTTCTCAACAACTTCGGCTTCTAATTTTTCGTTGAAATTTTTTAGTTGCCCTTCTAATTTTTTTACTTCCGTAACATCATTAATTACAATAATAAACCCAATGGTATTTTTATGTTCATCTTTTAAATAAGTAACCGAAATGCTTACAATAACTATTTGCCCGTCTTTTTTTCTGTGCGAACTTTCTGTTTTAAAATAACCCGTGTTTTCGTACAGCTGAATATTATTTTCCGAAAAGACAGGTTGAAATGCAGGCAAAATTTGATATTCTTTTTTCCCCATCATTTCTTTTTCTGTGTAACCGTACATTCTTTCGGCGCCCTTGTTCCAACTTGTAATTATAAAATTTTTATCTGTTGTATAGATTGCATCATTAGATAATTGAATGATAGATGCCAGATGTTTGATTTTTTCTTCGGCTCTTTTTCTTTCGGTAATATCAGTAATAATGCATACATACTCTATATTTCCGTTGGCAGCATTTTTAAATACAGTTATTGAAATGGATACATCAATCTGTTCTCCACTCTTTTTTTTGTGCAGGCATTCGCCCAGCCAATGACCGCCGGTTGGATAATCTTTGATTTCTTCAGCAATATCCAATGCAGTTTGCGGATCTACCGGAAGAAAATCGGGTTCATATTTTCCGATGGCTTCCTGTGCGGTATAACCATATACTTTTTCTGCACCGTTATTCCATGTATTTATATTAAGCTTGGTGTCGATAGTAATGATGGCATCATTACTATTTTCGAGCATGGCTCCAAAGACAACAATTTTTTCTTCATCCTTTTTCTTTTCTGTGATATCCTTCGCAATAGAAACCAAAAAATTAGAAGAATTTTTGTCATCAATTTTAGTGATGGAAATTAACAGATTAATTTTATCGCCGTTCTTATTGGTATGAACAGCTTCTCCATGCCATTTCCCGTCCTTATTTAAAATATCCAGAAGGGCTGCTCTGCGCGATTCATCCGAACTTGTTCTAACTATATCATACACATTTTTACCAATTGCTTCTTCTTTGGTATATCCGTATATTTTTTCGGCACCTTTATTCCATGTCTCAATAATATCATTCCTCGAAGAAACAATAGCATCTTCGGTTTGGTTGATCAATCCCGACATATATTTAAGTTGTCGGTTCAGCT
>DATAMD010000310.1:0-15485 GCA_036260755.1 Chitinophagaceae bacterium
TTTTAAATTTATTTTGAATTAATCCAACAACGTCTAAAACCAATCCGGCTAAAAAGAAAACGATCCATGGTAAAAAACTCCACAGCATATTTTGCAGCAGAAAAGTAAAATCATTCATTTCTTTAAAATGATTTTCGCCGGTGTATCGTCCAAAACTTTGTGTCCAGTAATAAAACCGCAAGCCCGATTTTATCGGATCGCCATTAATTAATTTACCGGGATGCAGATCGAATTGCTGATACAATCCAATGCTCATGGGAATTAATAAAACGGCAATAATTATCAATCCCAAAATATATTCCCATCTAAAAAATTGTTTCCATTCTCTCCGTAAAATAAAATGCGGTACTAAGGCAAATGCAGGAACCATTAATGCTATGGGGCCTTTCGTCATCATACCGCCTGCAATGCCAATGAATGCCCATAAAAAGTTTATCCATTTTTTATGCTCATACCATTCAGCCAATTGCCAGATGCTGAAGATAACCCAGCCCATCAGCATGGTATCGGTTCTAACATCATGTGTAATTAAAAACATTGCCTGCGATGATGCCAATACTATGGCACTTAGCAATGCAATATCTTTTTTATAAAATAATAATGCTAACCGGTAAGTTGAATAAACGGCTATCCATGCAAATAAAAAAGAAGGTAACCGATAAGCCCAATCGTGGATGCCGAAAACTTTCATGCTTAATCCCGATAACCAAAATAACATGGGTGGTTTATCGAGATAATCTTTCCCCAAATCAAAAAACTGCAGATAAGATTTACGTTCCAGCATTTCGCGGCTGATGGATGCATATTGGGCTGCATCGATATCCATTAAAGGAATGAAGAACATACCCAGTAAATAGGTTAATCCGCAAAGCGAGAATATAAATAAGGCTGTATTATTTTTTATCATATATGGCAGTGAAGATAAATACAATTTCAATAATCCATCTTTTGGTTTGTGTTTAGCAGCGATGGCAAGATGGTGGATGATGGATGATAGGTGATGGGGCATGGACAACAGACCATAGACTATAGACAGTGGGCTACCGACTCTTCAATCACTACCCCTAAAATTAATTTATATCAGGTGTAAGGAAAGTAAAACATGGTTCATACTATTGTTGTTCACTGTAAACCTATAGCAGGAATAACATATAAACTGTAAGGTTTTTTCAGTACAAGACACTCGTTTCACGGCCGTGCTTTATTCGTTTCTGATTCGTCCATCCTTCGTTAAAAGAGCAGCATATACGAAGCAGTCACGAAGAAGGTAATATCTAAACATAAGGAAGGTATGGTAATAAGGTTTTCATACTATTCTCATACAGTATCCATACCGCATCCATACCGCATCTATATAGCATCCATACAGGATGGATGGATATCAACAGCGTAGTACTCTTCTGCCAAAACTACAGCTTTTAAAATTAATTTCTATCCTGGCTGTACTCCGGCAATATGCACTAACAAAGAAATTACTGGTTTCTGCCGCTATGACAAACAGAAAATTATTTTATGATATACTATTAAAAACACATAACTTGTATTTTTAAATTTCATTATAACCCCCGCTTGAAATTTTAAGTTTTTAACCTGCCGGATTTTAAAATATGCACTTGTGTAATTGCAGCAATAAAAAGATGCCGGCTGTAATTGCCAACCCAATAATATAAAAAATGGGAAGAATGTTTGTGCGGATGAATAGGTTATAAAACGAATTAATAACTATTATGGCGTATATTTAAGTGTTAGCTGACATTGTAAACCAAAACTTTCCATATGACAACAGAGACAAAATTTTTTCCAAACATTCCTGTAATGCATTGGAATAACCTACGGGCACAATTTAAAAGAAGTATTCCCGGAACTATTTCATCAAACTATTTAGCGACAGTTTTAGATATGACAGAAACTTCTGCTAAGGCTAATATTTTACCATCCTTGAGGCAAATTGGATTATTGGACAATGAAGGGAAAATTAATCAGGACCTAGCAAAGAAATTTCGAGATGATGATTTATATCCAAAATTTTGTGATGAAATAGTTAAGAAAATTTATCCGCAAGGTTTACGTGACGCATTCCCTGACAAAGATTTAAATCGCGACCGAATTAAAAAATGGTTCATGAACCACACAAGTGTTGGCAATTCTGCTGCAAGTCGAATTGTTGCATTTTATGTTGCTTTAGTTGAGGCAGACCCAAATCCTACCACAACAACAAATTCAACAAAAATTAAAGATGTAAAGTCAAAACTAGCCAAAGCTCAAACAAAACCTAAAATAAAAATAAACCAGGAAGAAAAACTTGAACAAAAATCACCACCAACAGGAAGTGGACACAAACAAAGTTCTGGACCAGACTTAAATATTAATATTCAAATACACATTTCCTCAGACGCATCATCTGACCAAATAAAAAGTATATTTGAAAATATGGCAAAATACGTTTATAAAAATCAAGTAAATGACTAATAGTTCATTTGAAAAATTCTTGACAATTGCAAAAGGAATAGATAGCATTTCACCTAAAGAATGGCTACCGCCTGCCGAAGGGTTTGAATCTAAAAGCCAAAATATTGTTTATAAGCCTTTAGTTAACGGAACAAGAAGTTATATCGAGAAAATTGCAAATCAAATCAATGGGTGTTACGAGTATGGTTGGTTTGATGCTTGTGCAGTAATGATTAGAAGACTTTTAGAGACATTAATAATAGAAGTTTTCGAACAGCATAACATTGAGAGTAAAATAAAAAAAAACGGTGACTATGTTTATTTAAAAGACTTAATCAATATTACATTGGCTGAAACGAGCTGGACATTGGGAAGAAATACAAAAAATGCTTTACCTAAATTAAAAGACATTGGCGACAAATCAGCACACAGTAGAAGATTCAATGCAATACGCAACGACATTGACGAAATTAAATCCGAATTACGGACAGTTGTTCAAGAATTGTTAGTCCTAGCAAACTTAAAGTAACAACAACGCCAGCTAACATGAGCATTTGCGTTAATGCGGCTGGACGACAATGCAATTGCTGAACTTTTTATCTTTACTGAACTAAACAATTTATTCAACAACATAATTTCAAATACCGCATCAACGCAAATGCGTGAACGTTGGCAATAACCAATCTTCCGCCTTATTAATCGACCGACCTTGGAGCATTAGTTAAAATTAAGATCAATAATAAATGAACAGAGATACTACGCTAAGTAAATATTCACCACAAGTTTATGCAAGACTTGGTGGAATACTCTATTTAATAATAATAGTAGCTGGACTTTCTAGTGAGTTCTTCTTTCGCGGAAAGTTAATTGTAGCAAACAATCCTGCAGCAACAGCAAATAATCTTATTGCATCTGAACCATTGTGGCGCATTGGTATCTTAGTCGAATATCTATCTCTCATTTGCACAATCGTTTTAGCAATGATATATTTTTTTCTGCTGAGACCCGTTCACAAAAACCTGAATTTGCTTGCAACATTTTTTCGGCTGATATCTATTATCGTTCAAGTTGTAGCGGTTCTAAATCTTACTGCAGCATTATTTCCTTTGATAAGCCAAGGAACCAATAAAGCTTTTACTTCAGAGCAGGTTTACTCGTTGACTAATTTTGCTATCAAATCTCATAGCTTTGGATATAGTATTTCACTACTATTCCTTGGATGTTGTTTCTTTGTTCATGGATATCTAATTTTCAAATCTGGTTTTCTCCCAAAGCTTCTCGGTATTTTAATTCAAATAGCGGGAATAGGATATCTGACCAATAGTTTTACACTTATTCTTGCACCTAAATTAACAGCTTGGACTTTTCCGATTATAATATTGCCCGTCCTTGTTGGAGAAACATCACTTAGTTTATGGCTTTTAATAAAAGGTGTTGATGTGAATAATTGGGAATTAAAACAGTCTCAAAATTCTTGAACAATTAACAAGCAGACATCGTTTAAAAGTTTGGCTGCTGCCAGCATGGGGTTTGGCGTTATTGTAATTGGCAATTTTAGCCTATTTGTGGCTATAAGCATGTAAACTCCTGACGCAAACCACCTTTTTTTTGACGCATTTACACAGCACTAATTTAATTATTGAGCATTACATTTGGATTAAAATTAAAAATCATGGCACTCATCAATCCACACATTAATTTCAACGGCAATGCTGAAGAAGCATTTAATTTTTATAAATCGGTATTTGGCGGAGAGTTCGCAAAAATTATGCGTTTCAAAGATCTGGCAAGCCCTGAATTTCCGGTATCAGAAAATGAAGCAAACAAAATAATGCATATTGCTTTGCCAATCGGTAAAAGTGTTTTAATGGCAAATGATGTTCCGGAAATAATGGGACGGACAAATGAAAGAGAAAACAGAAGTAAGATTGTAATTAGTGCAGAAAGTAAAGAGGAAGCCGACAAGCTGTTTAATGGGCTTTCGGCAGGCGGGGAAATTGAAATGCCAATTTCCGACAGTCCCTGGGGCTCCTATTTTGGTATGTTTAGAGATAAATATGGAATTGAATGGATGGTAGATTTTGATTCCAAATATAACGAACAAGTTTAAGCAAAGAGAAACAACGAACTTGTAATTTACAGGTGTTCCCGAATTCGCCGTTGTTGCGGTTTTCTGACCAACAATGAATTATACTGCATTGTTAAATAAAACTTATTATTTTTCTAATATATTGATGTACATTCTAAATACTAAAGAGTTCAGTTATGCTGTGTTAGCATATATTGAAAACTGTAAGTGTATTGATAACACTATTTGCTCATAATTTATCAATACCTGATTCCTGTTTGCTTCGTATCAAGTCCACTAATTAACGGACTTGATACGAAGCAAGTGCGGCTAAATCAAGAAGCAAATAGCCTATTGTTGCAAGATGAATATAACAAGATATTGGTTAATAAATATTTTGTTGTTTTCAACGCAGAGTTTTAACAGTAATGCTGCAATTAATTAAAAATCCGCGCCAGTCGGGTAAATCCCTTACGCAAACTTTGTATAGTAAATTCCTGACGGCTTAAAACTTTCAATTTACCCGAAACGGTTTTAACTCTTTTCTCTACTGTTTTTGAAGAAACAGATAATGCATCGGCAATTTCTTTTTGCCCGGCAGTTGTACTATATAACGCAATAATTTCTTTTTGTTTGGCCGATAGTTTTAGTTTATCCTGCAATTGCTTTTGTTTTTTTCTTCCGGCCATCAATTGTGTACGGTTAATATTCTCTAATTGTAATATTGGGTCTATATAAACATTGCCACTGGCTACTTCCCTGATACCCATTGGCAGGTTCTTCATATCGTATAATTTACTTACATAGCCGTAAGCGCCGCAGGCAAGCATATCTTCCACAGGTTCTATGTTAGTATGAGATGAAACAGCAATAACTTTAATTGCAGGAAAATGTTCGGTCAAAAAATCGGTTAACTGCACACCATCCATTTTAGGCATTTCAACATCTACCAGTGCAATATCGGGTAATTGTTTATTATGATAACACCATCCAACAAAATCGAAGCCGTCGTTGAGTTTTGCCGTTAACAAACAATCATCCATATTTTTAATATAGTTTTCCGCCATCAATACCCATTTCGGGTTATCGTCAACTACTGCAAGGTTTAGCATTATTGCTTTTTTATAAAGTTATAACAGGAACTAAAATATGTAAAAAATATCTGTTGCAATGTAACTGAAAATACGGCAGTGGAAATAACATAATATGTTAACTTGTATTATTTTCTATAAAATGTAGGGAAACTACCCATGTATTTAGCAAAATGTAGGGATATGCCCTATTTTTTATAAAGAAAAATGTCTATATTTTTATGTCATGAATTTTAGGTGTTAAAAAGCTCACCCCCAAGTTTAATTATAAACACTTAAACAGGATTTTACGAACAACAAGCAGCCTCCCCCAATAATTGCTTGTTCTATAAAATTGATTTTTTACTGATTATAAGAATAGTAAGGTTAAATGCTGAACGTTGAATGGTGGATATGCTGCCGAGTTTATTTGTCTTTCCGACGAAGGAGCAAACTGTTTGAAGTTGGTTGATTTATGATGTTAGCTGTTGAGTGTATTGTCTTGCTAAGCTTGTCGAAGCATGATTAAAAGAAAAGTAAAAACTAATTAGTTCTTAAAAAAATATTGCGCATAAAAAAGAGAGCTTACTCCTTAATTAACTCTTGGTTTATTGACGGATAAACCACAAATAAAAAAGGAAGTTACTGTACTATAAACAGTATCGGGAAGCAAACACGGCCGATGAGTTGCATAACTTAAAACCGGAAACCTTGCAGCAAAGCAAGTAAATAAAACCGCTGAACATTAACAAACCATGGCGTTAGACAGGGGAGAAAAAATTAACTCTAAACCAATGAAAAAAACATTTATATGGTTGAATATAGCCATTGTTTTTTTATTAGCTTTTACATCTTGTTCTAAAGATGCAATTAATGAAACAAAAAGTAACTCAATTCCGAAAAATAGTGTAATGACCAGTCCAACTGGAATAAATGGTAATTTTGCAAAGGCTGATATTCATTTATTGGCGGATGGTACATATTATTCAGCCTATGGCCCTGGTTTAAATTTTGGAGGTAGTTTTATACACCCTTTAAACATCTCTTCGTCCCAAAATGGGCAACTTTATACCCCTTATTTGATTTCTGCTGTAACTGGCGATGTTGTTGTAGGCTTTGCTCAATCTGGTCCTTATTTCACAGTCCTTCTTGCCACTGGTATTAAGTGGAATCCAAATGTGCGAGCTGCTATAAAGAATTATCAGGAAGCTTTTGTTAATTTCATAAATTGGCAACCAAATCCACTACATCCTGAAATTTCTGCTCCATCTTTACCAACCTTTAGCAGTTATGCTACACAACAGGGCATTTCTGCAGATGGTTTTTTAACGGTCACAGGTCAGTTTGTATTAGATAACACATCGCCAACTAATGTTTCAATTTATGGAATGACTTATGTTTATACACCCCCACCACCTATTCCAATCCTGCCTATCTAAAGTACAAAAAACATTTTGGTGCTGTAATAAATATATAAAGGATCAAAAAAAGAAGTTGCCTCAAATTGACGAAGCAGCTTCTTTATTTATATTGAGTAGGATTTGCAAATCCACTTAGCACTAATTGTAAAAGTGGATTTAACCCACAACTTTTCAGATGGGATTACAAACTCAATCCAATAAGATACTTGATAAATTTATGGAAAAAGAATCTCAACTAATATATTTCAATTGAGATTCTTTTTTGTGGTTTGTCGGTGTTTCTCTCAATACAGTTAAATAAAATGAAGTACTGCCCCGGCAGTGTGTTTTCACCTGCCGGTTTTACCTAAATCCTGTTGGTGAAAAATACGCAACAGGGGCAAGGTTGGAAAACAGCAATAAACTACAAACATGAGCATTTGCATTAATGGATTTGGACAGCAAAACAGGTTCTGAAGATTTCATTTTTAACGGATATGCGGCGTTTCATTTTGTGACCTTACTACTATTTCAGCAACAAGATGCCCCCAATTGTTTTGGCGGACATTTTACTGTGCCATAACTGCAAAATACACAACAGTCACCTTCTTTTGGCCTGAGTCTTGTTTTACAGTTTTCGCACTCGTAAAAAAACAGGCAGGCATCAACAGGCATTGTTTCTTCTTTTTGATAGCCACATTTTGGGCAGGTAATGATTGATTGTACAATAATTTCTTTGCTCATCTGTTTTGTTGATAAAGGTTGATGAAACTATTCTTTTTTATTACACGAATTATATCGAATTACACGAATTGGTTTTTAGTTTTTTATAATTGGTTTTAGCAGGCCCAACCCGACATTTCATTCAACGATTTAGTTTTTAGTTATTCCCATTTTAGTTTTTCTTTTTTTAGAGTTTAGTTTTTATAATCATCTTTCGCAAGCTTGTTGAAATATTGATTTCCGAAGAAGCCTAATTGTAAATTTATCTGTGTATATCTGTTTCATCCGTGTCATCAGTGTGCTATTTAATGGAACACTGATAACACAGAATGTACGGACGATAACAGATTGAATGTCGCAAAGCGACATTATATGCGTTAATCTGTTCTCTTACGCATTTTAAAATTTATCTGTGCATATCTGTTTCATCCGTGTTATCAGTGTGCTATCCTTCGCTTAATCATTTTAAACTTCTATCATAATATTATTTTGATGAGTCACTTATTTTCTTAAAAGCTGTTTCTCCAAATTTCATTAAATCATGTGTACCCATGTATCCCGAAGAATATAAAATAACTTTCCCGTCTTTATCGATCACAAAAAGTGTGGGATATCCCTGTACATTATATTGCTGTGCAATTGCTGCGCCTTCGCCCTTTTCGCCATCAATATCAATATTAATAAAGTGTTCGTTAAAATAACTGCCCACCTGTTTATCGGAAAAAGCATTGCGTTTTAATTTTTTACAGTAGCCGCACCAACTGGCCGAAACATCTACAAAAACAAGTTTATTTTCTTCTTTCGCTTTCTTTAATACTTCGGAAAACAAACCTTCGTAAAAATGTATGCCTTCACCCGAAACAGTTGCAGGAAGATTGGCTGCAATAACATAAATAACAAGCCCAAGAAAAACTGCAACGAATAAAATATTCTTCATAATAAAAATTTAAAGTATAGTCGTTATAACAGTCATATCCTTACAAAGTTTATTTAATAGCATAATTAATATGGAGGAGTAAACTGTTCATCCATCCCTGCCCTGCCTCTTTACCGTTTGTAATTATATTTATTTCCCTGCCAAAGCCGGTAGTAATGCCAATTTGAACCGGCGATTACCAGCAGGATAAAAATAGCCCGCCTCTATCCACAGCTGTAACACCAGTGTGTAGGTTGTTCAATTGGTTTCGTTTGGTTGCCCGATATTGTTGCGCCAGTGAATCCACATGTTCCAGATATCGGTATCTGCGCCAATACTATTTTTCCTTTCTTTAAATTAAGATAACGATTATATCCAATGCCTGCCCCAAAGCCATTACCTTTTTCGTTTTCGTTGTAAGGACTAAAATCTTTTCTGTTTGCAAAGTTGCCGCCGATACGAAATGATATGGCGCTTTGCGGATCGTAAAACTTTTCGAAACGCATGTAGCAATTAATCCTGCCGGATACCATTGCAAACTGCCTCCGATATCTTTTGCGGAGAAGTAGTTTGAGCAAACATATTTTTTGATGGTGATGATAAAAGCATAAGCATCAATAACAGTAATCTTTGCATGGTATTAAAACAATTTTTCTTTCGTTAAACTATTGTCTTACATTCATGACGATTATTATACGAGTACCTTACATTTTAAGTTAGATATCTTCGACAATTATTCTGCAACTTCAGGTCCATTTAACGATAACTCGCTACCCTGTTTCTTGGATTTAAAAAGCGGCCAGAGAAATTGCACGTACCATTCTTCGGACTGGTAATTTTTTATTCCGTAACTCGCCGGATATTGCCGTGTAATAAGCGATGTTTTAAAAATAACATCCCACAAAAAAAACATATTTCCAAAATTTCCTTTGTAATAACCAATGCCGTCGCCGTGTGTATCTGCATGGTGTGCATGATGTGTTGCCGGTGTTGAAATAGTTCTCTCTAAAACCCAAGCCACAGGATGCAGCCAACGTTTTTCGTAAAAAGGTTTATCCCATTTTAAACTTGAATGAGCAAATGTGGTGATGATAGATTTTATTACTGTAACAAACAATGCCGGATAACCTAAACCCAGATAGACCAAAGTTGTGGTTAAATATATTTGCGAGAAAAAAATGGTATAGATCACGTTCTGTCTTCCGGCCATTGCCATGCCCATGTATGGCGCCGAATGGTGTGTGCGGTGAAACCTCCACAAAAATGGAATTTGATGATGCAACCGATGATACCAGTATTGTGTTAAATCGTCGGCAATGGCAATGATCAAAAATCCCCAGAAAAACGGAACCCATGCAAAAGTGTCTTTGTAACTGAGCAAAACCCACGGCAAAAACTTTAATCCAAAGTAGGCTACAAACGGGCGCACCACAAAACGGTTACCGAAAAAGCAAGTGAAATCTAAAATTTTTTCATTGGTTGTCCAGCGCTTATCATATAAGCCAACAATAAATTCAACAATGCCCAACAAAACAGTTATCACCAACAAACCCCAAGTTTCAAGATTTTTAAAAATAAGCTCGATGTAATGAATCATATATTTTTTTATTTTTTTATTTGAATTTGTTTTTGGTTGTTTAACCAGGGTTTTTGTTTGGTTGTATAAAACCATGCAAACATTAATAATATGGGCAAAGCATAAATAAAAATGCTCAGCAATAAATCTTTAAAAATTTTTTGTGCTACTCGTTTTTCTATTTTCATTCCGGTTAGTTGATTATAGTTTTTGAATAAGCCATAAACCAAAAAACAATATGGCAAATGGTATGAGGAACAAAAAAATCCCTACCAATATTTTTTTTATTATAAGAAAAGCATCGTGTAAAATCATAAAAAAATTTAATTAAAAAAGGGCTGCAGTACGCTGCCACAAAGCATTGCATTACAGCCCCGATAATTATTATTGCTATTTTTCTTCGGTTGACTTGGTTACTTTTTCGCCAAGTTGCTGAAGAGTTTTTCCTTTGGTGGCTTCGGTTTGGTGTATTTTTCTTGTAAACACGTCCTGCCAGTCTATCAACGGATATAAATTATTTTTTGCGGCCAGTTCATCAAACAGCTTTTTTAGTTCTTCTACTTTTTCGGGATACTTTGCGGCCAAATCATTACGCTCGTTAAAGTCTTCTTTCAAATTATATAATTCCCATACATCTTTATCAAAATCTCTTTTAACGGGCTGTATTTTTCCGTTGGCAACATTGCCCAAATCAATAATATCCGGGTGATGATAAGTGCCTAATTTCCAACCATCGTTATAAACCGATCTTGAACCAAAAATGTAATAGTATTGTTGATGATGAAGTGAAGGTGCAACAGCATTGTGAATGGAAGATGCAAATGAACTTCCCTGCAAAGTATCTTGTTTAATTCCTTTAAGATATTGCGGTTGTTGAATGCCCAATATGTCAAGCGTGGTAGGATACAAATCGTTTACATAACCATACTGAGTACGTATTTCGCCTTTTTCTTTAATACCGTTAGGCCAAAAAACTATTAACGGGTTGTGTGTGCCGCCTTCGGAATTGGCATCTTGTTTCCAGTATTTAAACGGCGTGTTGGTTGCTTGTGCCCAACCCAAAGGATAGTTGGTATTTTTACCTTCGGGCGTACCAATTTCGCCAATGTTATTTAAGTTATCTAAAAACTGTTTTTCTTCGCTGCCGCCTGCTGCAAAAGTGCTTTTGTTAATTACACCCTGAAAAGTGCCTTCTTTGCTGGCTCCGTTATCGCCAATGAGTACAAAAATTAAAGTGTTATCTAATAATTTTTTCTCTCTCAAATAATTAACTAAACGCGAAACAGTAAAATCGGCGTAGGTTAAATATCCTGCGTATGTTTCCATAAACCTTGTATACACTTTTTTCTGATCGGCACTTAATGAATTCCATTCAGGGATATTTGAATTACGTTCGGGAAGTTTTGCATTAGCAGGAATTACGCCTAATTTAATTTGATTGGCAATAACCTTTTGGCGGTATACATCCCAACCTTCATCAAATTTTCCTTTGTATTTATCGCTCCAAAATTTATCTACCTGATGTGGGGCATGTACAGCAGCGGGAGCATAATACAAAAAGAAAGGTTTATCGGGTGCAGCTTTTTGCTGGCGCGAAATATAAGCAATTGCTTTATCGGTAATTTGATCGCTCAGGTGGCGTCCGTCAGGCGTTACATGCGCATTATCTTCTACCAAATCGGGATGATACTGATCGGTTTGAGAACCTAAAAACCCGAAGAAATGTTCAAAGCCAAGTCCTGATGGCCAGTGGTCGAACGGACCTGCATCGGTAGCTTCTTCATCGGGTGTAACACCAAATTTACCAACCGCAAAAGTGTTGTAACCATTTTCTTTTAATGCTTGCGCAATGGTTCCTTTATCAGCAGGGATGCGGCCATCCCAACCCGGGAAACCCGCTGACAATACAGTATGCGAAAATCCTGCTTCATGCACGTAGCTTGAATTTCGGCCGGTTAATAATGCTGCACGTGTAGGTGCGCATATTGCAGCCGTATGAAAGTTGGTGTAGCGCAAACCATTGTTGGCTAAGCTATCAAAAGTGGGTGTTTGAATTAACCCGCCGAATGTGCTGGTAGCGCCATAACCCACATCATCTAAAACTATCCACACCACATTTGGCGAGCCTTTGGGCGGTGTTACAGGTGCCGGCCACCATTCTTTAGATTCGTCTAAAGTTTTGCCAACTTTTCCCTGATAGGTTTGCTGAGCCGGTACTTGCAGGCTTAGTGCCATGGCGATGCTTGCGACGGCAATGGGTTTGATTAAGATTGTTTTTTTCATATTTGTTATTTTTGTTTTGTTTCGATAATTATTTGATTGATTGTTGCAGTAAAATTGTACGGAGACTTATACGAAACAGACACGGCAGTTCCTCTGTCTAATCCAACATCCAAACCTTCAACAGCATTGCGCGGGTTACTGATTTCTCCCAAATCTTTTGATGCTACTTCTTCTCCATTTATGAATAAATGGATGGTTTTATTTTTTTCTTCGTTCGAATAAACAACTTCAGCTTTTAATTCAGCTTTGCCTTCAGGAATATTTTTGGTTGATGTTATTTCAAAAAGTTTTCCTTCGGCATTATAGGCAAATACCAATTTTTTATTTTTTACATAAAAACTTAATCCGCCTAAAGTGCCGCCTGTTGCAACCAATACACCTTGCGTATTATTGTTTAAATTTTCAACAGCAGCCGTAATGGTGTACGAATTGTTTAGAAACCGGGGCTGGGTAAATGTGGTGTAATAATTTCCCGGGCGAAGAACAACTTTTTTTGAATTATTAAAAGTGTTTATATTTTTAATTTCCCATTTATCTTTTAGCGGATACACATTATATTTCCATGCTTCGGCATCAAATAATTCTGAAAGTTCTTTTACCTTTTCGGGATACTTATCTGCTAAATCGTTAATTTCATTATAGTCTTCTTTGGTATTGTATAAATGAAATTTTTCTTCGCTTGCAGGTATTCGTTTATTTCTGTCGTGCGGAAAAGCAACCTTCCATCCATCTTTATACAAAGCATACGAACCGGTCATTTCATGATATTGAACAGTATGACGTTCGGGAAGGTTTTTGTTTTCTTCGTTAATGGTGTAAGCCAAACTTGTACCCTCAACAGGTTCTTGCGGATAGCCGTTAATAACCGTTGGTATTTTAGAACCGGTTAATTCAACTGTTGTAGGCAATATGTCGTTTACATAACTGTACTGATTGCGAATACCGCCCTTGTCTTTAATTTTTTTAGGATAAAAAACAATTAATGGGTCGTGTGTTCCACCTTCATAGTTTGCATAACTTTTATAAAAGCGAAACGGCGTATTGGTTGCTGCAGCCCATCCATCGGGATATAGAGATTCGGAATTTTCGGTACCTAATTCGCTTAAATGATTTAAATCGGTTTCCAATGCTTTACCGGCGGGTTCGTTGGGAGCATGTGTTATAAAATGGCCTCTTTCTCTGCCTGCGCCTTCGGCACCATTATCGCCAACTAAAACAACAATTAAAGTGTTGTCTAATTCACCTATTTTATCAAGAAAATTTACTATTCTTCCAACCTGATAATCGGCATGCGATAAAAACCCTGCATACACTTCCATGTAGTGAGTGTATAATTTTTTTTCATTATCCGATAAACTATCCCACGATTTAACACCCGGATTTTGGGGGGCTAACTGAGTATTGGCAGGCACCAATCCTTTTGCTATTTGATTTTTTAAAACCTGCTCTCTGTACTTATCCCAGCCTATATCAAATTTTCCTTTGTATTTATCAATCCATTCTTTAGGCGCCTGATGCGGTTCGTGTGTGGCGCCGGTAGCAAAGTACAGGAAGAATGGTTTATTGGGAGCCGCCGATTTTTGGTCGGAAATATATTGAATGGCCTCATTAGTTAACAGTTCGGTTACGTGTCTTCCCTGTGCATCGTCCGGTTCGCGATGTGTGTCGCGGTAAAGTGTAGGATGCCATTGATCGGTACCCCATGATTCGGGTGGAAATCCATAGTAGTGATCAAAACCTCGGCCGGTAGGCCATCTGTTAAATGGTCCGGCTTGTGTGGCATCGGCAGGATGTGTTAGATGATATTTTCCTACAGCAAAAGTACTATACCCGTTTTCTCTTAAAATTTCGGCTACAGTAGCTTTTTCAAACGGAAGATAACCATCATAACCCGGTGTATTAAAAGCATTATGAGCAAAAAAACCAAAATGAACCGAATGAGGATTTCTGCCTGTTAATAATGCTGCTCTTGTAGGAGCGCAATAAGCGCAGGTATGAAAATTAGTATAACGCAACCCATCATTGGCTAAACGATCGAAAGTGGGTGTTTCTATTAATCCGCCAAAAGTAGATATTGCTCCATAACCTACATCGTCTAACACTATCCATACAACATTAGGTGAACCTTCTTTTGGTTGCGGCTGAGTGTTGGGTTGAAGTTCTACTGTTTCGGAAAGAGTTTTGCCAATCTTTCCCTGAAAAGATGTTGTTGGGCTGTACTGCGCCAACAGCAGCGCATGCGCCAACGCAAATGCAATGAACAAGCTGGCTTTTTTTGTTTTCATCTGATTTATATTTTTTATAGTTTATTAATTCGTTACCATCCTGCATTTTGAGTAAAATTGGGGTTACGGCTGCCATATAAATCGATCTCGGTTTGAGGTATGGGGAATAAAGTATCTTTTAATGAGGCAGCGGCTTTAGGATTATTCAACATAGCTTTTACAGAAGTTAAATAATATTGCCCCGCAGCATATTCTGCATCTGGTACACGCCTCACCAAATCGAACCAGCGTTGGCTTTCCTGAATAAATTCTTTTCTTCTTTCCACAAAAATTGTATCGCGAAATTGCAGTTGCGATAAAGCCGAAACATCGAACGAATGATCGCTGTAAGTTCCGCTCCCTGCATAATTATAACTGCTGTAATTATTTGTTTTAGGAATAAAATTTGAAATGTTTGCAAAAGAACGTGCTCTTACCAAATTCAATGCAGCGTAGGCTTCCGGTGTAGGTGAACCATTTACTTCGTTCAATGCTTCGGCATACAACAATAACACATCGGCATAACGAATGATGGGGAAATTAACTTTTGCA
This sequence comes from Chitinophagaceae bacterium, assembly GCA_036260755.1. GTDB lineage: Bacteria > Bacteroidota > Bacteroidia > Chitinophagales > Chitinophagaceae > CAIQDX01. Next base: position 15,301 of record DATAMD010000310.1, read on the forward strand.
TTTGCTCCCTGATTAGAGAGTGTGCTTGTAAAGCCACTGCTCTGATCAATAAATTTTAAAAAATTATAGAATGGCCAAATAACCCATTTACCTGTTGATGCATTAAATAATGAATCGTAAAAAGAAGCGGTTCTTCGTTGGTCGTTTATATTAAACAAACCGGTAACAATTGTTGCATCGGCAGG
>DATAMD010000318.1:0-3776 GCA_036260755.1 Chitinophagaceae bacterium
TAGAAATTCTTGAACTGGGAAATACGGCGCCATACAATTCAATTCCTTTTTGTACGTGTTGTAAAAATTCGGGTTCATGGTTCATTCCCAAATAAGCATAGCCCGAAAAAAATAACAGTTCTCTGTTATCAACAAAAGCAGTTCTTCCGGGCGTAAAATCTAAATAAAACATGATTGACCGAATTGTATTCAAAGTTAATCATATCAGATATTAAGTTTTATAAGTTTGCTTATTTTGTATTCAGCATCAACATGCGATACCATAAAAAGCAAAATTCTGTAACCCGATTTTTATTCAATCAACACCTGCTATTGCAACTTATTTAATATCGGGTTTTCTATTCCTTCTAATTCGTTTTGTTTTGGTTTAAGCATTTCTAAAACAATAATTTCGTTGATGCCTTTTTTTAACCATTCGGCCGGAAGATAAATGGTTTGCTGAGGGCCAATGTTCCAATATTTTCCAAGATTATGGCCATTAACCCAAACAATTCCTTTGCCCCAGTTACTCATATCCAAATAAGTATCGCCGGTTGTTTTAATTTCGAAACTTCCTTTTTTCAAAACAGGAACAGCATCTTGAATTTTAGTATTTTTAATTACAACAGAATTAATATCATCGAAAGGCAGGGAATACATTTTCCAATTTTTTAGTTCTTTATTGTTTAACAAAACGGTTTCTGTAATTCCTTTTTTATTTTTTAATAAGTATGCGCCAAAGTTTATACGCCCCAAATTTTCAACTAAAATATCAAGCACAACTTTTCCTTCGGGCAAATTAACTGTAATGCTGTCCTGGTTTAATCTTCTGTCTAATACACCAATCTTTTTTCCGTTGATAAAAATAATTGCATAATCGCGCAGCTCTTTTATTTTTAGAACACCGGTAGTATTTCCGTCGGTAACAGTACGGTACAGCACAAAACCATAGGGCTGATTTAATGCTTCGAAACTTAAAGGGCTGCTGTTTAATTTTGGTGCAGGCAGCACATCAAATACACTGCATGATTTTGTAAACTGAACAGAAGGAATACTGATTGTTTTTCTTTTTGCAGGTACATCAGGAAGCATTTCTGTTGCGGGCAAATATTTTTTTATTACTTCTCTGAACTTAAAAAATTTTGCTGTTGCATTGCCTGCTTCATCTAATGGCGCATCATAATCGTAACTGCTTATTTGCGGTTCGTAAGGATTTCTGTCGTTGTAATTTGCACCATTCATAAAACCTCTTGTTGTTCCGCCATGAAACATATACATGTTGATGGAAATGCCGTTTGCCAGCACCGAATCTAACGAAGCAACATATTTATCCGGCGATACGGTATGATGTATTGTTCCCCACCAATCGAACCATGCAGGATACCATTCGGCAATTATAAAAGGCCCTTTGCCATTATTATTTTCTTTAATTATTTTTTTTACTCTTGCCGGATTATCCAAACCGTTTACAGCAGGCAATAAACCCTGTAAATGCCCTTTTACCAAATCATCGGCAGGATCGCAGGTGTATAAGAATCCGTCAAAACCTGCATCGATAAACATTTTTTTATTGATGTTTAAATAATCTTTATCGTTGCCATAAGAGCCATATTCGTTTTCAATCTGCACCATTAAAATATTTCCGCCATGATTAATTTGAAGCGGTGCTAATTGTTTGCCAACTGCATTAATATAATTTTTATACGCCTCTAAATATTGCGGTTCTTTACTTCTAACAATCAATCCTTTTTCGTTTTGCAACCAAAAAGGATAACCGCCAAATTCCCATTCGGCACACACATACGGACTTGGTCTTAGTATTACCCACAAACCTTCTTCTTGTGCAATTTTTATAAATTCGGCAACATTATTATTTCCAGTAAAATCATATTTGCCTTTTAATGGTTCGTGCAAATTCCAGAACACATAAGTGCTGATGGTATTTAATCCCATGGCTTTTGCCATTTTAAGTCTTTGCCGCCATGCTTCTTTTGGAACACGCGGATAATGAATTTCGCCCGAAATAATCTGCAAAGGTTTTCCATCTAATAAAAAGGCCGAATCGCCTAATGCAAAGCTGTGTGTTGGCTGCTGCGCCTGAAGATTGGTAAAACAAAAAAAGATGAGTACATAAATACTTAGTGCTGCATGTTTCATATTAGCGTTGAATTAAAATTTGTAAACAACCAAACTCTGTTTGGAAATGGCATTGCAAATATATAAGTTTAGCGATCCTGAATTAATGTATTTTAAACACTTATACCTGCCGCTGTTAGCAGATATTATTTTGTTTAAAGCCGGAAGTATTTTATGGCCGGCCCGAATACATCAGCTAAAATATTTTTTATGATACCGGCTTTCGGTACATCTGGGCATCGCCTGTTGTGTCACTCACTTCAACTGAGGAAAACTATCAGCCAATAGCTGATAGCTTTTCCTTTGTACAAGAGTGCGACGCCACCGAAGTTTAATTGAAATACAACAGCCCGCTACATAAAAATTTTATTCCCAATTATTAATTTTTAATTTTTTAAAGAAATCTTTTTCTTCGATTTCTTTTACGCAGCCCGGTTGTAAATTATCTAAACTTAAATCTTCGATGGATAAGCGGATTAAGCGGTTGCAACGATGTTTAATGGCTGCTGTCATCTTGCGGATCTGATGAAACTTTCCTTCGGTTACAGTGATCTGTAACCAGGTGTGCGGATGCTGTGTTTTTATTTCGGTTTCTATTGTTGCAATGTTCGAAGGCCTTTCAACAACAGATGCTTCGCATGCAGCAGTGGTGCAGCTTTCGCCGTTTTTTATTTTTATGGTTATACCTTTTTTTAATTGTTCGATCGATGCTTCAGTCACTACATTTTTTACCTGAACGAGATAAGTTCTTCGATGCGGAATTTTACTTTCGAATAAAAGTTTGGTAACTTTTTTATTGGTAGTTAAAATTAATAATCCTTCGGAATGATTGTCTAACCGGCCTATTGCATGAATGCCTTCGGGGAAATTAAAATTAATATCGCTTAACAATACAACTTTATCGGGACTGATAAATTGCGATACCATATTGTATGGTTTATGAATAATAAAATAGCGATGTTTTGTTTTGCTCATGAATGGATGCAAGCTAAATTAACTTAAGCGGTTCGTTAAAACAGTATCTATTTTTTTAAAAAGATGATAAGGGTTATAAGTGCGCCATTCGGGTATTTCCATCAATTCGATATAATAATTAAGCTTCTTTTTTTTTGAAATCCTGTTGCGTTGCCGGCGGCATATTTAATGCAACGATCCATCCGTTTTCTTCGCTTACTTCTTCGTACCATTCCTGATAATAATCCCTGTCGCTGCTGTGAAAATTTAAAATGTTTTCGGTGATAAGAATGAATTTCGAAATTTTTTGTTTCGAAAAATAATCAATCACTTCACGTTTTAATTCCATGATATCATTTTCAATGGCATCATTCCATTCGCCGATCATTTCAATGATAACAAAATTTAATTCGTAATCAACATCCAAAACTTTTACATACAAGGTACGGCTGCCAAAATCATCCCACTGCGGGTGGATGTAATAATTGTAAATTGTTTGAGAGAATTCAAATTCGCTGTACACTCTTCCGTAAAAAGGAGAACGCTTATCTTCTTCAGAAACGTAGATGTGGCGCCAGTTATAGAATGGCTCAATGGTGTGCATGACCGCTCAGTTGCATTGAATTAACAGCTTTTTTTACGCTGCCGTGTTTTAATAAAAGTTGTTTGGCTTTTTCGTAATCGTGCAGATTTAATTTATCCATTAC
>DATAMD010000320.1:0-1714 GCA_036260755.1 Chitinophagaceae bacterium
GAAGCTTACATTTTCATCAATATATAAACCTTCTACCTGATGAAAAAAACAGTGCGCCCTTGCACTGATTGTTTCATTTCTGTAAACACGTCCCGGGCAAATTACACGAATGGGAGGTTTTTGTTTTTCCATCACACGTGCCTGCACGCTGCTGGTATGTGTGCGTAATAACCATGCAGGATCCTGATTAATATAAAATGTATCCTGCATATCGCGGGCCGGATGATCTTCGGGTAAATTCATGGCGCCGAAATTGTGCCAGTCGTCTTCAATCTCGGGGCCTTCGGCTACTGCAAATCCTAATCTTTTAAAAATAGAAACAATTTGATTGCGAACAATGCTTAACGGATGGCGTGTGCCCAATGCAACGGGATCGCCGGGCAGGCTCCAGTCTATAAGTTGAGAATCTGAAGTCTGAAGTCCGGAATTATTTTCTGCGAGTGTTTGAAATTTTGTTTCAACAAATAATTTAAACTCGTTTAATATTTGTCCGAATTCTTTTTTTCGATCGTTAGAAACATTTTTCATTTCGCCCATGATGGCTTTTACCAAACCTTTTGTGCCCAGCCATTTGATGCGGAAATTTTCTACTGCATCGGCTGTTGATGCTTCGAATGCAATAACCTCTTTTTTGTACGATTCTATTTGTTGTAACAACTGTTCCATGCGGCGAAGATAAAGAATGATGAGTAAACCTTTGAATGTACAAGCCCCGGTGAAATCAGGATGCCGATACAATCGGCATGATGCGACGCAAACCTCATCTGCTTTTCAGGCATCTTCTTCTGAAGGAGAAGAGAAGCGGATGCGATTTATTTTGCCACCTGTACTGTTGCCGGTTTCATAAAAATTATCCGAAACACAAGCTATTGCTTACATTTGCCACAGATGAAGTACGAAAACATGGAATATAACACAGCCAGAAATTATTTGAGTATGCGGGAATACGGCCGCCACATTCAGAAAATGGTGGAATATGTGATGACAATCGAAGACCGCGATAAACGCAATCTGCAGGCAAAAGCCATTATTGAATTAATGGGATTTTTAAATCCGCATTTGCGCAATGTGGATGATTTCAGACACATGTTATGGGATCATTTATTTTTTATCAGCGATTTTAAATTAGATATTGATAGCCCGTATCCTATTCCTCAAAAAGAAACATATAAAGGCAAACCCGAGCCGTTGCCATATCCAAGGCGTTATCCAAAATATTCGCATTTGGGTAAAAATTTAGAAGTGGTAATTGAAAAAGCATTGAAAGAAGAAGACCCTGAAAAGAAAGCAGGCTTTGCACATTCCATTGCTTATTACATGAAGTTGGCTTACAGCAACTGGCATAAAGAATTGGTGCATGATGATACCATCAGAACCGAATTAAACAGCATTACCGGCGGACAATTAGAATTCAGCACTACTCCTTATATCAAACATCGTAATCAGAATTTTGAAAGAGATGATTACGGAAGAAGCAATACCGGCCGCCGTCAAAATTTTGGCAGCAGAGACAATCGTGGCGGAAGTAGAGACAATCGCAGTGCAGGCAGCAGAGATAACAACAGAGGTGGCGGAAGGGATAACCGCAGTAGCGGCGGAAGAGATAATCGCAGCGGTGGTAATTTTGATAACCGCAGCAGCAATAATCGCGGCGGCGGCTTTAAGAAAAGATATTAACCCCAACCCCTGAAGGGGAGTTATAAATATTTTAAAA
>DATAMD010000323.1:0-14749 GCA_036260755.1 Chitinophagaceae bacterium
GGGTCTCAGAAAATAATTTTCTACTTCATGATAAGTGCTATTCCCAACTGATAATTTTTTACGGTTGGGAATAGTTTTTTGTACATGATGGAATTTTAGCAATATATCCTTCACTGATACTGTTTAAAAATAATTTATTTAACCGTATCACAAATAAAAAATTAGTTATGTTATCACAACCCATACAATCAAGCTTTCAGTTGCCTAATGGTGCTGAAGTAATTATCGAAACCGGCAAATTAGCACGCCAGGCTGATGGTGCTGTAACTGTTCGCCAGGGCAATTGCATTTTGTTGGCAACTGTTGTTGCAAATAAAGAACCGAAAGAAGGACAAGATTTTTTTCCTTTGAGCGTAGATTATCAGGAAAAGTTTGCATCTGCCGGCCGCATTCCGGGGTCTTTCTTCAAAAGAGAAGCAAGATTAAACGATTATGAAATCCTTACCAGCCGCTTAATTGACCGTGCTTTGCGCCCGTTATTTCCCGAAGATTATTTATGTGATGTACAGGTTTTAATAAGCTTGGTTTCGAGCGATGCAGAAATATTACCCGATGCATTAGCATGTTTGGCAGCATCGGCTGCATTAGCAGTTTCAGATATTCCTATCAAAGAAATTATCAGCGAAGTAAGGATTGCACGCCTCGCCGGAAAATTTATTGTTAATCCAACTCGTTCCGAATTAGAACAATCAGATCTTGAATTTTTAATCGCAGCTACCGAAAAGAATTTAATGATGGTGGAAGGCGAAGCAAAAGAATGTTCGGAAGAAGATTTGGTAAATGCTTTACAAATTGCTCACGATGCAATTCGTGTTCAAATTAAAGCACAGGCCGAATTAAGAGATAAGAAAGGTGTTACAGGAAAAAGAGATTATAAGAAGCCTGAACAAAATGAAGAAATTCAGAAGAAGGTATATGCTTTTGCGAAAGATAAAGTGTACGAGATTTCTAAAAGCGCTTCCGCAAAAAGCGAACGTTACGAAGCTTACGGAATTTTAAAAGATGAATTAATTGCAAGTTTGGGTGAAGAAGCAACAGATGGCGATAAGAAATTGGCTAAAAAATATTACGAAGATTTGAAATGGGAAGTGGTTCGTAATATGATGTTGGATGATCGCATTCGTTTAGATGGAAGAAAATTAGATCAGGTTCGCCCGTTGGCTATGGAAGTAGAACCATTGCCATCACCACATGGTTCGGCATTATTTACAAGAGGCGAAACTCAATCATTAACAACCGTAACATTAGGTACTGCATTGGATCAGTTATTAATTGAAAGTGCAGCAAAATCTGAATATTCAAAATTCATCCTTCATTATAATTTTCCTCCTTTTTCAACAGGTGAAATTAAAATGATGAGAGGCCCCGGCCGTCGCGAAGTTGGCCATGGTAATTTAGCCATGCGCAGCTTAAAACAAATGATGCCGGATGATACTACTTATGCATATACAACAAGAGTTGTAAGCGATATTTTAGAAAGTAACGGTTCATCATCAATGGCAACTGTTTGTGCAGGTTCTTTGGCTTTGATGGATGCCGGTGTTCCAATTCCTAAACATGTTAGTGGTGTTGCAATGGGATTAGTTACCAGAGCCGATGGCAAGTATGCAATCCTCACAGATATTTTGGGTGATGAAGATCATTTGGGCGATATGGATTTTAAAGTAACCGGAACACGCGATGGTATTTGCGGTGTACAGATGGATATTAAAGTTGATGGATTAAGTATGGAAGTGATGAGAGAAGCATTAAATCAGGCTAAGAAAGGCCGCTTGCATATTTTAGATGCGATGTACGAATGTATTCCTGAAGCTCGTGCCGAAGTGAAACCGCATACACCAAGAATGGAAAAATTAATTATTGATAAAGAATTTATCGGTGCAGTTATCGGGCCGGGTGGTAAAGTGATTCAGGAAATTCAACGTGTAACCGGAACAACTGTAAACATCGAAGAAATAGGTAATTATGGTGAAGTAAGTATTTTCTCTGCCGATAAAGAAGGACTTGAAAAAGCATTAGCCTGGGTTAGAGGATTAGTGGCTGTTCCGCAGGTTGGCGAAGTGTATGAAGCTACCGTAAAAAGCATAAAAGAGTTTGGTGCATTTGTTGAATTTTTACCTAAGAAAGAAGGTTTGTTACACATCAGCGAAATCAGTTGGAAGAGATTGGAATCGATGGAAGGTGTATTAAAAGAAGGCGATAAAATAAAAGTGAAATTGCTGGGTATCGATCAACGTACCGGTAAATTTAAATTAAGCCGCAAAGTATTGATGCCAAGACCAGAAGGCCGTGGCGAAAGGGAAGATGAAAGAAATAATAACGGTATCTCAGAATAAAATAAAAAACTAACCCCCGATTTTTTCGGGGGTTTATTTTTGGCAAATGAATTACATTCAAATTATTCTTCCTTCAAGTACCACAGAAGAAAATGAAATATTAATTGCACAGTTATCTGCACTTGGCTTTGATGGTTTTGAGGAAACCGAAAATTGCATCAATGCGTTTATTGCAGAAGCTGATTTTAATGAGGATGAATTGCAATCCATACTCAACAACAAAAATCTATCTTATCAAAAACAAATAATAAAAAAACAAAATTGGAATCAGTTATGGGAATCTAATTTTGATACAGTACTTGTTGATGATTTTGTTGGGGTACGGGCCGATTTTCACGAACCGGTTGTGGGTGTTGAACATGAAATTATCATCACTCCAAAAATGAGTTTTGGTACGGGGCATCATGCTACTACTTTTATGATGATGCAGTTGATGCGTGAAATCAATTTCAAAAATAAAATAGTTTTCGACTTTGGTACCGGCACAGGCATTCTTGCTATTCTTGCAGAAAAATTAGGTGCTAAAAAAATTGTTGCGATTGATAATGATGACTGGTGTATTGAAAATGCTTCTGAAAATATTCTAAAAAATAATTGTTGCAGAATCGAAATTTATAAATCCGATAAACCCCCGGCTCAACAGCAATTTCAAATAATCATTGCAAATATTAACAAACATATCATTCAGGCAAATATTCAGCTCATCAATCAGTCAATAACTTCGGGTGGCGATATTTTGTTAAGTGGTTTATTGATTGATGATGAAGCCGATATACATTCATCTGTTCAATCATTTGGCTGGCAGTACCAAAAAACAGTACATAAAGGAGATTGGAGTACCCTTTATTTTAAAAAAGGGTAAACCGAAATTCTATGTTAAGAAATTATGAATTATCGTTTAGGCGATTATCTTTGCAGTCCTTAACTTACCCCCAATGAATGAATTATTGCTAATAATTACGGCATATCTGATTGGATCTATCCCCACAGCGGTATGGGTTAGCAAAGGTTTTTTTGGAATTGATATCAGAGATTACGGCAGCGGCAATGCCGGTGCTACCAACACTTACAGGGTATTAGGCAGTAAGTGGGGGACTTTTGTGATGATTGTGGATATGCTGAAAGGTGTAATAGCCACTTCACTTTATATTTTATTACCTTATTATTTAACCGATCAGTGGGATAGAACCAATTTGATGATCGGATTAGGTCTGGCTTCGGTACTAGGACATATTTTCCCTATTTGGGCAGGCTTTAAAGGAGGTAAAGGCGTTGCCACCTTATTCGGAATGGCCCTGGCAATACAACCAATAGTTGCAGTTTCGTGTGTTGGTGTTTTTTTGTTGGTTTTATATTTAACCCGTTTTGTTTCGTTAAGCTCTATTCTGGCAGGCGTTTCATTTATGGTATTTATTCTTTTCGTCTTTAACGAAAAAGAAACATTGTACCGCGTGTTTGCAGTAATTGTTGCATTGATGATTGTACTTACACATCAAAAAAATATCTCACGAATTCTTAAAGGAACCGAAAGTAAAATTCCAATCTTAAAACACCGCGACCGACGCAGGCAAAGAAAACGTAATATTTAATCTTGTTTTTTTATTTTTTGTTCAACTATCTTTGTCTTTTCTAAAGTCTGTTTCATGTTAAATAAAAGAATTGTATTTGCAATAAGTATTTTGCTTATTATCTCTTGTCATCGTAATACCATCACAGGAAGAAGCCAGTTAAGTTTAGTACCCGAATCTCAGGTTCAGTCGTTGGCAGTTACGCAGTATAAACAGTTTCTTAATTCAAATAAAGTGGTAACGGCCAATACAAAAGATGCAGCAATGGTAAAGCGTGTAGGAAATAAAATTGCTGCGGCCATTGCAAAATATTATTCCGATAAAGGCATGCCTGATGCATTAAAAGGATATAATTGGGAGTTTAATTTAGTTGAGAATAAAGAAGTAAATGCCTGGTGTATGCCTGGCGGAAAAGTGGTTTGTTATACCGGGCTTTTGCCTATCACTCAAAATGAAACAGCTTTGGCAATTGTACTGGGACACGAAATTACGCATGCTGTAGCAGGCCATGGAAGAGAAAGAATGAGCCAGCAATTATTGGCACAGGGAATTGGATTGGTAGGAGATATTGCCTTAGGAAACGATCCCCAGACCGTAGATGTTTTTAATCAGGTTTATGCACCTACAGCTCAGGTAGGCGTGCTTTTGCCAAATTCGCGCAGGCAGGAATATGAAGCTGATCATTACGGATTGATATTTGCTGCAATGGCAGGATACAACCCTCAGGAAGCCATCCCGTTCTGGAAACGAATGGCATCGTTGGGAGGCGAAAAGCCACCGGTATTTTTAAGCGATCATCCGGCAGATGCCGAAAGGATTCAAAAATTAGAAGCTTTAATGCCCGAAGCAATGAAATATTACAACCCATCAGGAAAATAGTTGATCTGAAAATTAGTTTGCGATTATATTTCAAACTATGGGTACAATTTTTTACCTTTGCAAACTATTCACATCACCTGAAATTCCTTTTAGGCATGTCAAATCAGAATTTGTTGGAGAAGTTACAATTGAATGATGAGAAGAACCTGTTAATACAGGGATTACCTTCTTCCATCGAAAAACAGTTTGCTAAACTGTCGTATGCAAAAAATGTTACCCCGTTACTTAAAACACGCAAAGTTGATTTTGCTTTGGTATTTGCAGTTAATCAACATCAACTGAACAATGTTTTAAAAGATGTGTTTCCTGCTTTGCATGATAACAGTAAACTTTGGGTGGCATATCCCAAACAAACCAGTAAAATTGTTAGCGACCTGAATCGTGATTGCAGTTGGGATTATTTAACCAAACATGATTATGAAGGAGTAAGCCTTGTTTCGTTAGACCATGTTTGGAGTGCCATGCGCTTTAAAAAAACAGCCGCTATTCCTGCGAGAGCCAAAGCTGCCGCGGAAAAAAAAATTGAAATAAAAGGTATCGACTTTGATAAAAGATTGGTGATGCCGCCGGTTGAATTGGAAATGGTATTTACGAAACATAAAAAAGCTAAAGAATTTTTTAGCTCTCTTTCTTTTACCAATCAGAAAGAATATGTTACATGGATAGAGGAAGCCAAGAAAGATGATACCCGCAAACGCAGGTTAGAAGCCGCAGTTGAAAAACTAATGGCCGGAAAAAAGAACCCAACCGAAAAATAATTGGCTTTATTATATCGGAATAAAAAGAAAATGCTTTTACAATTTCAGTAAAAGCATTTTTATTTATCGAGTGCGAAGTTGTAAGTAAAAAATTGTTGTTCTTTTTTCCAGCCGTTGCGTTCGTAAACTTTTTGTGCTGCATAATTATCAACGGCAGTTTGCAACATCAGCCATCTGCTGTTTGTTTCGGCTCCAAATTGTTGTGCGGTTTGCAGTAAAGCATCGGCAATGCCTTTGCCACGGGCATCGGAGGCAACAAACAAATCATTCAACAACCAGGTGCGTTTCATTCCAACCGAAGAAAATATCGGATACAATTGTGTAAACCCAAGGGCTGTATTATTTTCTTCGGCTAAAAAAATAACCGACTCATTTTTATTGATTCTGTCGCTGATAAATTTTTTTGCTTCAACAATATCAGATGATTGTTTATAAAACATTCTGTAGCCATCAAATAATATGGCTATTTTTTTAACATCATCAATTGATGCTTTACGAATGGTAATATTCAATTCATATTGTTAAATAGTATAGTTTTATCGAACAAATTTACAAAATGATTACCTGGAATGATTTTGAAAAAATAGAAATTAAAACCGGAACCATCATTGAAGTTGATGATTTCCCGAAGGCAAAGAAACCCGCTTATAAATTAAAGGTTGATTTTGGTGAATTTGGTATCAAACAATCATCGGCACAAATAACCAATCATTATACAAAAGAAGACTTAAAAGGAAAACAGATTGTTGCAGTTGTAAATTTTCCGCCCAAACAAATTGCCGATTTTTTTAGCGAATGTTTGGTATTAGGAGTGTATGATGAAAATAATCAGGTAATTTTATTGCGACCGGATAAAAATGTTAAAAATGGTCACACGATTGGCTGATGGAAGAACTCTACTACACATACTATGAAAGCCCGATTGGGTTATTAAAAATTGGCGGCACCGATAATTATATTGCCGAACTAAGTTTCATCGATAATCCCGAGCAGGTAGTGCATGGCGAGCCAGGCATCAGCGATATCATCCATCAATGCACCGAAGAATTAATTGAATTTTTTGCCGGAAGAAGAAAACAATTTACTGTGCCCGTAAATCAGGATGGAACAGATTTTCAAAAAAGGGTGTGGAGCGAATTGTTGGAAATACCTTACGGAAAAACAATCAGTTATTTAGACCTTGCAAAAAGACTGGGCGACCCGAAAGTGGTACGTGCTGCGGCTTCTACCAATGGTAAAAATAAAATTGCCATCATCGTTCCGTGCCATCGCGTAATTGGAAGCGATAAAAGCCTGACGGGTTATTCGGGTGGTTTGTGGCGAAAGAAATGGTTATTGCAACACGAGTTTCGCATAACCAACGGCGTACAAACTTTGTTTTAAAAACTTATTGCTTTGGGGCATTTGGTTGCATTAAGCGATTTATCGGCTCCTCCCAAAAAACCGCTTTTAATAATTGATAATTCGTATGCTGTTTGATTATTAGGGCTTACAGTAGAAACAGTAGTATCGTAATTAAATGTAATTTTTACATCATTTAATTGATAACCTATCATTGGAATAAGAGCAGCGTTGCTTCTGTAATACAATCCAAGTATTAATTGATTTGTTCCATCACCGCTTAAATTTCTGTTTGCATTTAATCCGGCAACAATTTCCCATGCACTTGCCATTTTACTAACGTAGGCATTGGGGTTTAATATCCACAGATTTTGTATTTTGATATTGCTGTTTAGAAATGCGGTATAACGAAATGGTATTTGATTTGCAGCATTATTAACGGCATAAAAACTTTCGCTTGGATGATTTAAATGTGTTACACTAAAACCTGCATTTAGGTAAACATTGTCCGATGCAAAATATGCATAGTTCACACCGGCCTGCAGATCCAAATGATAAATCGAGCTGTAAATAATAGGTGAACTTGTTGGCAATTTAATATCGAATATTTGCCCGTTCCATTGATCATTAAACGTAAGCATGGAAGGATCTACTCTTTGATTTACCATTCCAATACCTAAGCCGGCACTTAATAAACTGTTGTTGCCAAGTACCTGATGGTATGCAATCGAAACAAACCCTTTTGTTGATGTTAAACTTCCGCCGGCGGCAACATCTTTTAATAAGGTACCACCCAAACCAATCCATCCGTTTTCGAATTTGTTATTAAATAATTGTACATCGCCCCAAATATTCATTGTTTGATATTGGCCTCCAAAGCTTGGCCATTGATTCCGGTAATTGGCACCAATACGGTAATCGTGTGTAGGATCGAAGCCGGTGTTGGCAGGATTTACAAACAATGGTGTATTAAAATACTGAGAGAAATTTAAATAACTCTGCGCATCAACCGAAATAAAGATTGTTGCAAAAAAGAAGGGTAAAATAATATGTTTGATTATTTTTTTCAATTCATTATTTTAGTAATGTAATATCGCCGCTTGTTTGATAACTCTTTCCGTCAGTCATTTTAATATCCAAAAAATATTTATAAGCATCCTGCGGAAGTACTACTCCTTTGTATTTTCCATCCCAACTCTGATCTTTATTTTCGGTGCTGAAAACCAATGTTCCCCAACGGTTATAAATATTCCATTTCACGGTTGCAATACCAAACCCGCGGATAAAAATTTTATTATTGCTGCAGTTGCAGTTGGGAGCAATGGCTGTAGGTATTCCAAAAAGAGGTGTTATTAAAGCCGCAACAGATAAACTTAAAGTATCGCTGCATCCTGCATTATTAAACGCAATTAACGATACGGTATAAGTTCCTGTAGCATTATATAAATGGCTTACAGGCGCATTGCTTGCGGTAACGGAATCTGTACCATCGCCAAATATCCATTTGTACGAAACAGCCCCAACAGAATTATTTGTAAACACAACAGGTGTATTAGAAACCGGCGGTTGCGGCGATGCCGTAAAATTCGCTGTGGGCTTGCCTTGTACCGTAATTAAAAATGCAGCACTTGTATCAACTTTATTACAAGTATTAGTATCAGTGGCAATTAAATATGCTGAATAAGTTTGGATATTCGAATACAAGTGTGTAACTGCTGCAATACTGGTTGTTGTGTAAGTGCTGCCATCGCCAAATACCCATTCAAAACTGGTACCGCCTAAAGAAGTGTTTGTAAATACGGCATTGTATGGTGCACATCCAAATGCAGGCGTTGTAAATTGAGCTTTTACATTATTTGATATTCGTAGTTGAATAACAGTACTGTCGTACTGATTGCAATAATTACTGTCAACTAAAACTAAACTTACATTGTATGTTCCTACTGATGGATAAGTATGTGTTATGGTATCGGAAAATAAACTGCTCGATCCATCACCAAAATTTATTTTAAAGGAATTTGATTTAAAAGGTACTGCCGTAGGCGATGGGATTGATTTGTTTTTAAAAAGATAAGTTAACGAATTACATCCGCCAACTCTTGAATAGGTTAATCCAAGTGAAACAGAATCGGTTCCAACTTTAATGGTAACATACGATGTGTCGTAAGGAAAACATTTGCTGTTATCAACGCCTATTAATCGCACCAAAAAATTACCCGATGAATTATAATTATGCGAAATGCTTGAAGTATTAGTTGTTGTATCAGCACCACCATCACCAAAATTCCAGATATATTGTTTAGCAGTACCAATTGTATCGGTAAAATTAACCTGCAAAGGAACACATCCGGCCGTATCTCTTGCCACACCGTTAATCGAAGCCTGTACACCCGATAATACGCCTGCCAAATTAAATGCAACCTTTAATGCAAATAAGTTACAGCTATATCCATTGTGGGCCATATATGCACCGTTATTAGGATATACTACTCCAAAAGTTGACATGCCGGGGTCGGGTCCGCATGCACAAATAGATTGATAAACCACTCCTTTATTATCGAACCTGCTTGTACCACCATCTACATGCACACCATTATAATCGCCCGGCGGTGGATTTGGAAGATTTGGATTCATCTTGTTATCTCCATAAAAGCCACCATAGAGTTGTGAATTTGCATTTCTTTCCAACACGAAGAAATAAAAACTATTCCCGTCGGTTGTTGTTTTTAAAGGCTGCGTTCCATCAGGTGCCGATTTAGGAGTAAGCCCCGAAGTACCCGAATTGGTATAAGGGCCATCTAATCCGCCACCCCAGCCCGATACATAAACATTCTCGCAATTATCAACTAAAAAAGCTGCAGGAGATATATTCGGATAAGTTCCACCCGAACCAAAATTTGCAGAATATATTACTGTCAGCAAGTCGGAACTTAATTTGGTAATAAATTGTTTTCCGTTTGATTGACTTGTTACATTGAATGGTGAATTAACTACCGGTATTACTCCTTCGGTTGTACCTGTTACAAAAACTTCTCCTGCTTTATTAAACTGTATGCCGTATAATTGATCGGCCGATGCAGTACCGATATAACTGTTAGATAGGAGTAAAGGATTGGCAGTGTTACTTATTATTGAAATAAAACCATCGCAAATACCACCATTATATGTGTTTATAGATTTATTTGATAAATCTTTACTTGCTGTTGCACCGCAAACATAAATATTATTTGAAACCGGATTGATGGCTAATGCAAAAGCAGCATCATCGCCGGTTCCGCCTAAATAGCTGCTGAAAATTATACTGCTTAAATCCGGCGCCGCTTTAATAATAACACCATCCTGGTTATAAGTGCCGCCACTGTTTTTTAGTTGAAAGGGATTGGTTGTCGGGAAATCTGATGATTGGGTACAGGATGCCAGATAAATATTTCCTGCATTATCCAATATTACTTCGCTTCTGGCATCATCACCATAATTTCTACGGGTAAGTACAGAACCTTTCGGTGTAACTATATCTTTAGATGAAATATTTACACCATCATCTCCCTTGCCGCCAATTCTTAACGAACCAATCAGTGCAGTACCTGTAGCGTTTAATTTAGTAAGAATAATATCTTGTTTGCCGCAAGGCCCAACTGAATCCGGAAATATGGTTGGATAATCTGATGAAGTGGTACGTCCAGCAATAACTAAATTACCATTATTATCAGCCACCAAACTATGCGGTTGTTCATTACCGGTTGCGCCGCCAATATAAGTTGCATACATTACTGATGTGCCGGTTGAATTAAATTTCATGATACCGATATCAAAACCATTCATATCAGTATTACTTTGCGGATCGCCTTCGCCGGTATTATTATTTCCTCCGGCAAATTTTGTTTGAAATGCATTATTCGTAACCGGATATCCGGTAGCAAATACAATTCCTCCGGCATAAAAATTTCCGGCATTATCGTAGGTTGCAGTGTAGCCCCAATTGTCGGCATTGCTTCCCGAAAAACTTGCAAAAATAATCGTGGGGTCTATTACCAATATCGAGTTGCGGGGTTTCGATTCTTTTAAATCAAACCGCATAATATTTCCTGCTATTTTATAATTACAGAAAATTTCTTTACGGCCCGATTGATTGCTGATATAGCTGACTGGATTCCCTTCCACTACATCTTCAATCGAAGTTTTAATTTTTAAAGCACCATCTTTTAATTTCAATCCATCAACACCATCATAATATAAACTAACATTTTTTATATCGCCGCCCGGATAAACAATGATATCGTATTTTAATTTTCCCTGCGACGAAGTGTAGTACCGCACATCAATATTTGGATAAATATTTTTATAAGTGATGGATTGATAAATTTTACAACCACCTGCCCATTTAGCCGGGTTGTTACCTATAAAATAATTATTGTAATTCGCTAATGGCTTTTCTTTTATTATTTGAGGCTGAGGATTGGCATTTAAGAATTTTACTTCATAAGCATGCGAGTGTAAAACTTTTTGCCCGCTTGTGTTTGTAACAGATAATGATTGAACAGAAGGTTTTACGGAAGATGAAGTATGATTTTGCTCTGTGATATTTTTAAGATCATCAAGATTATGCAACACCATTTTATAACCGCCATCGGGCCTCAGAAAAAAGGCACCTGCAGGCAACTCGCCTTTAAATGCAACTTTGCTGTTCCATTGGCCTTTGTTTTCAATAAAATGAAGGTAAGATTGAGCGTTCGATTGCTTAAACCAAAATACAAAAACAAATAGCCATACTATGCACTTAAATCCTTTCATCGGTGGGGTGTTTTATAAAAAACAAAAGCCGGAAAAATAAAAACTAAACCGTTGGCAGCAACCATCACTATATTTTATTAATCAACTCAAACCTGTTGCAAACAATTTGTGTAATAAAATTAATGCAAGTAAATATGATTAAACGATTTGATTTTTAAACTGTATAAATTTAGTTTTTATTTACGAAATCTTGCTCCAGCCTGTCTTCCCTTTTTGCGATTGCAAAAAACTTTTTATTTGCAAATTCTTTGCCATCGAAATATCAATATCTTCATCCAATAATTTCTCTGCTTCGTGTTTGGCTAATTCCAATAACCTTTTATCATTAACAATACTTGCTAACTTAAAGTTTAATACACCGCTTTGCCTTGTGCCTTCAATATCGCCGGGGCCGCGTAGTTCCAGATCTTTCTCAGCAATTTTAAATCCGTCGTTAGTGGCGCACATTATCTTGATACGTTCCCGTGCATCTTCGCTTACCCGGCTACCCGTTAATAATATGCAAAAACTTTTTTCTGTTCCTCTGCCAACGCGTCCACGCAGTTGATGTAATTGTGATAACCCGAATTTTTCGGAGCTTTCAATTACCATTACACTTGCATTGGGAACATTAACGCCCACTTCAATTACCGTTGTTCCCACCATTATTTGTGTATCACCTTTTATAAATCGTTGCATGTTGGTATCTTTTTGTTCGGCGGGCATCCGGCCATGCACCATGCTTATGCTGTACAGATGTTCGGGAAAAAAACTTTTTATCTGCTCGTAACCCTGCATCAGATCTTCATAACTCATCTTTTCACTTTCTTCAATCAACGGATAAACAAAATAAGCCTGCCTGCCTTTTGCGATTTCTGTTTTAACAAAATCCATCACACTTGCTCTTGCATTTTCATAACGATGAACAGTGGTAATTGGATGCCTGCCCGGTGGTAATTCATCCATCACACTATAATCCAGATCGCCATAAGCAGTCATGGCCAATGTTCTCGGGATAGGTGTTGCCGTCATCACCAAAACATGCGGCGGAATGATAGCTTTTTCCCAAAGTTTGGCGCGTTGTGCTACACCAAAACGATGTTGCTCATCAACAATTGCCAATCCTAAATTTTTGAACTGAACAATATCTTCAATGATGGCATGTGTGCCCACCACAAAATGAATGGCATCGTTTAATAAACCATTTAATATTTTTTTTCGCTGTGCCGATTTTGTGCTGCCGGTTAATAATGCAATTTCAACCGGCATCTTTTTTAATAATTCGCTTAAGCCGTTAAAGTGTTGCTGTGCAAGAATTTCGGTTGGTGCCATCAAACAACTTTGATAACCATTATCGGCCGCCAGCAACATACTTAATAATGCAACAATTGTTTTACCACTGCCTACATCGCCCTGTAATAAACGATTCATTTGATGGCCTCGTGCCGTATCGTTTCTTATTTCTTTCAACACTCTTTTTTGCGCAGCTGTTAATTGAAACGGTAAATGATGATTATAAAAGTTATTAAAATAATCGCCTACTTTTTCAAACACAATTCCTTTGCTTATTTGATGGCGTTGCAAGCGGATTAAGTTTAATCTTATTTGTGCAATAAACAATTCTTCAAACTTTAATCGTTGCAATGCTTTGTCATATTCTTCCAATGTTTTTGGCAAATGAATAGAACGATAAGCATCATATCTTTTAATTAATTTCAATCGGAAAAGAATATCATCGGGGATATTTTCTAGAATATCTTTTTCCTGAACAGATGATAATAAATTGTAAGTTAATTTACCTATCTGCCGGCCATTCAATCCCCTTGCTTTTAATTTTTCTGTGGTGGGATATACAGGCTCTAAGAATGGCTTGCCGTCTGCAATTGACGGAATATAAAGTTCTATTTCGGGATGTGCTATTTGCGGTTTGCCGTTAAAGAAACCTGTTTTCCCGAATATTAAATAATCGCTGCCGATGTGTAAATTTTTATGCACCCAATTAATTCCCTGAAACCAGGTGAGTTCTAAAATGCCGGTGCTGTCTTTTATATGTGCAATTAATCTCCTGGAACGTTTATCGCCCATTACTTCAAAGTCCAATAATTTTCCCGCAACCTGAATATATTCGGTTTGAAAATTGATGTCCTTTATTTTACTGACTTTAGTTTTATCGATATGGCGATTGGGAAAATGTTCGAGCAGATCATTAAAAGTAAAAATGCCCAATTCTTTTTTAAGCATATCGCCACGCAATGGCCCAACACCTTTCAGGTATTCGATGGGGGAAGCTAATATGGATGAGTTGTGAGTTATGAGTTGTGAGTTATGAGTTACAAATATCGGATTAGAAGTTTTAATTTTTCATTTATTACATATACCAATTTAAGTATTTAAAACCAGATGCATTTATTATGTACCGATCTGAATAAATATGCCTGAATGTTTATATCGGTTAACAAATCTTCTCTTCTTTCCCAAATACTTACAAAAACATCTGATACCACTTCTTCAGCAATTTCATACTGATGCAAAATGCTTAATGCGTATACTGTTAATTTGTCGAAATGCTTTTTATACAGGTCTTCCAACGCTTTCTCATATTCATATTTATCATACAGGGGCATTTAATAAAACTATTTTAATCATCGCAAAATAATAAAAATAAGCCATTATCTTCCTATTGAACAATCATGTCGTCTATCAAAAAATTTGCGGTACGCCTATTTTTCGCCGGTATGTTCCGCAAAATTTTTGCAATGTATTTTTAGTATAAGACACTGTACACTTTGTTGCTGATTCCTTCGTACCCTCTTATTGTCTGCTTGCTGTGTTGTTCGAGAGCTCTCGAACAACACCCGAAGAAATCAGCAGAAAGAAATGAAGCAGATAATAAGTAAGAGACAAGGTACAAGATACCATAAGCATAAAGCATAGATGCGGTATGGATACTGTATGAGAATAGTATGCTTGAAGTATTGTTAGTGCTTTATTAAGGCATGGTAAAGGCCTTATTAGTGTATGACGAACGACATGTGAAAATGCAAAAAGGTTTGCCAGTAAATTGCAACACGATACAAAACTTTATGTTATTTTAAAA
>DATAMD010000337.1:0-6396 GCA_036260755.1 Chitinophagaceae bacterium
ATTGTTTGATTCGCTAAATCAATGATTCTTAATACAAATTCTTTTTGGCATAGAATTGAGCGGTTATAATATTGAATGAAATATTCACTAAAAATTAAGATCATGAAATCAACAAATAATACCACCAAATTTTATGTAAAGCTTTACCATTCTGCAAGAAATGGAGAGCCTATTTACAAAATGGTTGAATTCAGAGATAATCAAATCGTAAAAGCTTTTGAAGCCGAAAAAATAAAAAGCTGTTTAGATCATTTTGGTTTGCCTTCGGATGATGAATATCTTATTTACTGGATGTTTAATTGCGAAGAAGTAGAGATGCCCGAAGAAGAAGCAGTGTTTTCGAAAAATTAGAAGCATATTTTTTTCATATTGTTTGTTTTGGTTTAAAGCCCCTGTTTCAACAGAGGCTTTTTTATTTATTTAAGTTTGTTCTTTGTTTTAATACGTGCATAACCCAACATATTATCCCCATTTTAATTTCTATAACCAAATATACTTTTAGTTTATAACAATTCATTTTATCTTGCTGTAACTGGCACATTATGATACAACCTACTACTAACCCAACGTATACGGTTATCAGCAATCATGGCTTTGCTGAAATCGTACAAAATTCGTTCACGCAACAAAGATCGTTGCATGCTTTTTCTGCATTTAATGCAGGAGATATTCTTTGTTCTTTCTCCGCAGGAAAAACATTATCACAACCAACTTATCTTACTGTTCAGGTTGATGAAGAAAAACATATCACACTTCATCCTGAATTTTTACAATACATCAATCACAGTTGTAACCCGAATGTTTTTTTCGACACAACATCATTCCGGTTAATTGCGTTAACTAATATTGAAGCGGGTGATGAGTTTACTTTCTTTTATCCCTCAACCGAATGGAATATGGCGCAGCCATTTAATTGTTTTTGCAATACCGCAAAATGTTTGCACCAAATTCAGGGTGCTGTTTATTTGGATGATGCTGTTTTAAAACAATATCGTTTAACCGATTTTATACAACAACAAATTAATAAACGTTAACAACAACGCAATTAATCAATGGCACCCAATCCGCATAAAAAAAAAATCATCTGTTGCCTTAAAGGTTTGGGTATTGGCTCCGCATCTCATCACCAACGATGCCAATATTGATTATTATTACGACTTCTCTCAAAGCATAGACGAATACACCAAAACCTTTGCCCATCTGGGTTTGCAATGGCAATGGCAACCTGTAACAATGAGTGATTATAAAACGGTGGTTGATGAAATCGTTTCAGAAAAAAAATCAAAAAAATTTTTTCCGCTCGTTTTAAATTTATGCGATGGCGATGAAATAAACGGCACGCCGGGTGTTTCGGTTGTAAAATATTTAGACGAAAAAGAATTAATTTATACCGGTGCCGATGAATATTTTTATAACATCACCACATCAAAAATTTTGATGAAAGAATGTTTTGATGCAGCAAATGTTGCTACACCAAAATGGATTTCCATCAATCAAAAAAATCAATCACTAAAAAATATTTTTAAACAATTGGGTTCACCAATAATTGTAAAACCTTCCATCTCCGGCGGAAGCATGGGTGTTGGAATTAAAAATGTGGTGAATGATATTGATGAATTAAATAAACAGGTTGAATTAATGTTTGCAGGTTATCGCGGTTGGGATTTAACGGCTGATGGTTTAATTGCAGAATCGTTTATTAATGGACCCGAATTTACCACACTAATTGTTGGCAGTTACGATAAACCCGATGAAGCAATAATTTATAATCCTGTTGAAAGAGTATTTCATCCTTCATTACCCGAGCACGAAAAATTTTTATCGTTCGACCGTTTGTGGGAAATATATGAAGAAGAAACACCGATGCCGCAGGATGAAAATTTTTACGAGTATCAATCGCCCGATGCATCTTTAATCAATCAAATAAAACAATTAAGCTGGGATGCTTATTGCGCCGTAAAAGGTAAAGGTTATACCAGAATTGATTTGCGGATGGATGCAGCAACCAAAGAAATTTTTGTGCTCGAAGTAAATGCACAATGCGGCATCAGCGAAGATGAAGACTTTACATCCATCGGTGCAATTTTAAGATTATCTAATAAAACTTTCTCTCAATTAGTAACAGAAATCATTAACGATGCTGTTGCCAGAACCCCGGTACTTGTATCATGAAGATTTGTGTGTTGCAACCCGATTACTCAACGTCATCTGTGGATTATCAATATTATGATCCGCCAAGAGACTTGTCCCGCTTGATTCCTGAGGCAACGGTAGATCATGTGTTATTAAATAAATTGTCGGTTTATAAACAACTCAAAGAATTAAAAAAGAAAAATTACGATGTGTTTGTGAATTTGTGCGAAGGATATTTAGATTGGAATATTCCATCCATCGATGTTATTTATACTTTAGAATTATTAAATCTTCCACACACCGGTCCATCAACTTTATTATACGATCCCACTAAAGAATTAATGAAATATGTGGCGTATTGCGAAGGCGTAAAAACACCGGCTTATTATTTAATCGAAAAAATTAGCGATGTTGAAAATGCCTGCAAATTTTTACAATTTCCTTTATTTGTAAAACCTGCAAAAGCAGGTGATAGTTTGGGTGTTGATGAACTTTCGCTGGTGTTTGATAAAAAACATTTACAAGAAAAAGTTGCAAGCATTATTGATGAATACGATGAAATTTTAGTTGAAGAATATATTGATGGAAGAGAGTTTACTGTTTTAGTTGCCGCCAATGAAGATGGAAAAACATCAACAGCTTTTCGTCCGGTTGAATTTATTTTTCCCGAAGGGAATCGTTTTAAAACTTATGCGTTAAAAACATCGGAGCTGCACCCCGATGCAAACATTCCGGTTACCGATGTTGCGCTTGATAAACAATTGCGCGAAAATGCGCAACGCATTTTTAAATCGTTCAATGGTGTTGGTTATGCAAGAATGGATTTTAGAATGAATGAAAAAGGCGAACTTTTTTTTCTCGAAATTAATTTTACCTGTTCGGTTTTTTATAAAGATGGTTACGAAGGTTCGGCCGATTATATTTTAAAATATGATGGTGTTGGGCAATCGGGTTTTTTGCATCATATCATCGCCGAAGGTATTGCCCGTTTTTGCAGAAAACAAAAATGTTATGTGATGAAAGGCAACAGCATTGCGGGTTTCGGCATTTATGCTAACAGAAATATTAAACAAGGCGAAATTATTTTTTTAGGCGAAGGAAAATCGCAGCGCTTAGCCACTCGCCGCTTTGTAGAAAACAACTGGAACGAAAATGATAAAGAAATTTTTCGGCGCTACGCATATCCGGTAAGCAAAGAAATTTTTTTATTGTGGGATGATAATCCTGCCGAGTGGGCGCCGCAAAACCATTGCTGCGATGCCAACACCGGTTATGTTGGATTGAATGTTATTGCACTGAAAGATATTTTAAAAGGCGAGGAACTAACACTCGATTATACTTCTTTCCTCGATGAAAATATGGAACCTTTTAATTGCACCTGCAGCAGTGCCAATTGCCGCGGATTAATTAAGGGAAAAAAAAATAATTCGTTAACGGAGAGAGAAAATAATTCTTAATCTTCTTTTCTCCTCACAATCAAATACCAATTATTCTCCAGCGGTAAATAGCCATAATCATAATTAAAAAAATAAACGTTTCCTTTTTTGTTGGCGTAACTATGCGTGTGGTATTTAAAAACAAATCCTTTTTGTAACAATTTATCGTGTGTGGTTTTTGCGGTTTCTTCTGCATCGGGCAATAATTCTTCCAAAATGCGGCGGTTCTTTAATAAACTATTATTTATGTTGCGAACATAATTGCTGTAATTGCTTTTTGTTTTTAGTTCGTTGTTGTAGGTGTTGCGGCAAGCATCATCACAAAATTTTTTATCGGCCCTTCCTTTAATTACCCTGCCGCAGTTGAGGCACTTTTTTATTTCGGTTGCCGGCATATAAACGGTTTATTAAAAAACAAGATACGAAATTTTTATCATCCGTGTGCAAACGTTTATACACGTTTATATCCGAATAGAAACGATTAAAAACCGACTACCGATTTTTTCGAACCGCAATTTTGTGTTGTCAATTACAGATAAACGTTGCTGCAATTGATTGAAATAACAAAATTGTAAATCGTAAAAACAAAAATCATGTACGCATTAAAAAACAAGGTTCAGTTAATCGGCAACTTGGGTGCAAATCCCGAAATCAAAACATTAGAAGGCGGAAGAAAATTAGCCCGTTTTAGTTTGGCTACCAGTGAAAACCATCGCAATACCAACGGCGAAAAGGTTACCGAAACCCAATGGCATAATATAGTTGCGTGGGGCAAGGTGGCCGAGATTGCCGAAAAATATTTAAAGAAAGGCAGCGAAGTTGCCATCGAAGGAAAATTAATTACCCGCAATTACAACGACAAAGACGGCAACAAAAAATACATCACCGAAGTGCAGGTAAACGAGGTATTGATGATTGGCGAAAAAGCTAAAGTTTAGTTTGGCTATTTATTTAATGGTTTATTAGTTTGGTATTGGATGATGCCAAATTAATAAACCATTTTTTTACTTAGTCATGCAATTATCTTTACAACATGGTTACCGATACTTCAAATAGTAATTTTCAAATCGCATCAGATTTTATTCAATACACCAACCGTTCTGTTTTTTTAACGGGCAAGGCGGGTACCGGTAAAACAACTTTTTTAAAATACATCAAACAGCACAGCAACAAACAAATTGCAGTTGTGGCACCAACAGGCGTTGCGGCAATTAATGCCGGCGGCGTAACCATTCATTCATTTTTTCAGTTGCCTTTTTCGCCCTTCATTCCCGAAAGCAAAGGATTTGGTAAAGATGATTTGCTGAATGATAAACATAGTTTATTGAGCCGGATAAGACTGAACAACGAACGAAGAAAAATTATTCAGCAATTAGAATTATTGATTATTGATGAAATAAGTATGGTTCGCTGCGATGTGCTGGATGCCATCGATACGGTTTTAAAAAATATCCGTCATCGTTATCACGAACCGTTTGGCGGTGTGCAGGTCTTATTAATTGGCGATATGTTTCAACTGCCGCCGGTTGTACCCGATGCCGAGTGGCAAATATTATCGCAACATTATAAAAGCCCTTATTTTTTTGATAGCCGTGCAATGGAAATTCAGCCACCGGCTTATGTTGAATTAAATAAAATTTATCGCCAGAGCGATGAAAAATTTATTTCCATTTTAAATCAGGTTCGCAACAACGAAATGGATGATGATGGGATGAAAACATTGCACAGCCGCTATTTGCCGTCATTCGTTCCAAATAAAAACGATGGTTATATCAATCTTACCACGCACAATTATAAAGCCGATGCAACCAATGCAAACGAATTGGGAAATTTGAAAGAAAAATTATTTTCTTTCAAAGCAATTATAACCGGCGATTTTAATGAAAAAGCATATCCTGCCGATGAAATTTTAAACGTAAAAGTTGGCGCACAGGTAATGTTTATTAAGAATGATCTGGATAAAGCCAAAAGATATTTTAACGGAAAGATTGGTGTTATTGATAAAATTGAAGAAGATAAAATTTTTGTGCAATGCAAAAACGAACCGGAATTAATTGAAGTTGGAAAAGATATTTGGAAAAATATCCGTTATACCGTTAATAAACAAACACAGCAGGTAGAGGAAGAAGAGGTTGGTTCTTTTACACAATATCCGTTGCGGTTGGCATGGTCAATCACCATTCATAAAAGTCAGGGATTAACTTTCGAAAAGGCTGTAATCGATGCGGGGCAAGCGTTTGCGCCGGGGCAGGTTTATGTTGCATTAAGCCGTTGTACCTGTTTGGAAGGAATGGTTTTGTTGAGCCGCATTACTTCTAACAGTTTGCATACCGACCAGCGCATTGTAAATTTTTCGAAAAACAAAGAAGCAGCTCAATTACCGGCAAACCTTTTAGCTGATAAACATCGTTACCAAAAAATATTGCTTTCGTTGTTATTTGATTTTTCTTCTTCATTAAAAAAATTAGAACCCGTTGTTCGCGGCGTTGAAGAACATGTTGATGCTTTCAACCAGGAAGCATTGCCGTGGTTAAAACAGGTAGAAGAAAAATTAATTGCATTGGATGATGTTGGCAAAAAATTTAAATCGCAATTGCAACAGTTTTTTCAAGAAGAAATTTTACCCGAACAAAATGTATTGTTGCAGGAAAGAATTAAAAAAGCATCTGTTTATTTCAGCGATCAAATACAATTATTGGTAACTTTTTTATATTCATCGCCTGCAGTTACCGACAGCAAGCAATATTCGATGGCTTACAATGATGATTTAAAAGAATTGTTTGCAGAAATGTCGCAACAAAAACATATTATTCAATCTTGCAAAGAA
>DATAMD010000338.1:0-2003 GCA_036260755.1 Chitinophagaceae bacterium
ATTGTTTCTGTTCGCCCTTATTGCCGGTAAAAACAACTTTATCAGCATTAATAACAATTACATAATCGCCACAATCTACGTGTGGTGTGTAATACGCTTTGTTCTTACCGCGAAAAACAGAAGCAATCTTTGAAGCTATGCGTCCCACGGTTTGATTAGTACCGTCAACAACATACCAGTTGTGCTTAACGGTAGCCGCATTTGCATGCTTAGTTGTGAAATGAAGTTTACTCATGATAAATTTGTTTAAATGATGCTGAGGCTATCCCCTCAACTTTAAAATATCCCCGATTTTTCGGGATTGCAAAGGTGCTGCTGCGAAAGTTATTTTCCAAAGATTTAATGAACTATTTTTTATCGAACCTTTATAATTAACTGATTTTCAATAAAAAATTTGTACCATTTTATTTTTTGTTTGATGAGCCCGGCAATTTTACCGCTATTTAGCTGCGGTGGCGTCGCACTCTTCAGCAATATCAATAATTTCAGCAATTAGAAAAAACAGAACTTCACTACTAAATAAAAACTTTGAGCTACAAAAAATTTAAAGCCGATCATCTTTTTACAGGAACCGAACTACTCGATCATCAACAGGTATTAATAACTGATGAGCATGGAACTGTTCAGGAAATCATTAACGAAAAAAATGCCGGCGACGATATACAAACTTTTCATGGTTTATTAAGTCCGGGTTTTATTAATTGCCACTGCCACCTTGAATTAAGTCACATGAAAAATTTAATTCCGCAACAAACCGGATTGGTAGATTTTGTTTTTAATGTTGTTACGCAGCGACATTTTCCAGAAGAAGAAATTTTAGATGCCATTGCAAAAGCAGAAGATGAAATGATTGACAACGGCATTGTTGCTGTTGGCGATATTTGTAATAACACGCTCACCATCCCTCAAAAAATAAAACAACGTTTAGCATACTATAATTTTATTGAAGTAAGCGGATGGTTGCAGCAAATTGCTGAGCAACGTTTTAACAGAAGCAAAGATTATTACGATGCATTCTGTCAACTGTCAACAGTCAACAATCAACTGTCCTTCGCACCTCATGCGCCATATTCTGTTTCAAATGAATTATGGGAATTAATTTCGCCATTCTTTCCAAATAAAACAACAACAATTCATAATCAGGAAACAGATTTTGAAGATGCACTGTTCCTCAATGGCGGCGGCGATTTTACAAGAATGTATGAAATGATGAATATCGATAACAGCTTTTTTAAACCAACCGGTAAAAGCAGTTTGCAATCGCATCTTCCAAAATTTAAAAATGCAAAAAATGTTTTACTGGTTCATAATACTTTTATAAAAGACGATGATATTAATTTCATAAATTTTTTATCAAAACAAAATCAGCAACAATTTTTTTGCTGTTTATGCGTTAATGCTAATACCTATATCGAAAATGTTTTTCCCCCAGTTGAAAAATTGCGCCGGCATCAAATCAATATCACTGTCGGTACCGATAGTTTAGCAAGCAACGCGGGTTTAAGTATTGTAGATGAGGTAAAAAAAATCAGTCAGCATTTTTCATCCATTCCAATTTCAGAACTGCTTCAATGGGCTACCATCAACGGTGCAAAAGCTTTGCAAATGGAAGACCGTTTGGGAAGTTTCGAAAAAAATAAAAAGCCCGGGGTTGTTTTAATTGATGGATTGAAAAATGGAAACTTAACCCACAAATCAACAGCAAAACGCATTTTATGATGAAGAATGTTTCTATCGCTTCTCTTATTTCTGTACTTCTTTTTACTGCAGCCACTTTTCCAGTTTCTAAATTTCAAACATCGTATCTGGTAGGCGCAAATTTTGGATGGCCGCTTGCATTTTTTACATCAGACCCCGATAAACAAATAATGGCCGGCAGATATTTTTCGTTCATGAATCTTTCAATAGATTTTTCGATTTGTGCGTTGATAAGTTTTTTAATGGTACATTTTTTATCCCTCGGCAAACGCGAAAAACGCAGGTTAGCTTAATATTTCCTGCAG
>DATAMD010000340.1:0-1954 GCA_036260755.1 Chitinophagaceae bacterium
AAAAAATGTTTCGATTCGCGATTATGGCCGCGGCATTCCGTTGGGTAAAGTAGTAGATGTTGTTAGTAAAATAAATACCGGCGCAAAGTACGACAGCAACGCGTTTCAGAAGAGTGTTGGTTTAAATGGCGTGGGTTCTAAAGCAGTAAATGCGTTGAGCAGTTATTTTAAAGTAACTTCTTTCAGGGATGGAAAAGAAAAGACAGCAGAATTTGAAAGAGGTTCTTTAATAAAAGAATATAAAGAAACAAAAAGCACCGAAGAGAACGGAACGCAGGTAAATTTTATTGCCGATGAAACTGTTTTCAGGAATTATCATTACCGCAATGAATATATTGACGCGCAACTTTGGAACTATTGTTATTTAAATGCAGGGCTGGTTATTAATTTCAACTTTTTACGTTATGTAAGTAAAAATGGTTTGCTGGATTTGTTGCAGCATAAAACTAATCCGGATGAATTGCGTTATCCCATCGTTCATTTAAAAGGCGAGGATATTGAAGTTGCTTTATCGCATAACAACGATTATGGCGAAGATATTTTTTCGTTTGTAAACGGCCAATATACCACGCAGGGCGGAACGCACCAACAGGCATTCCGGGAAGCGTATGTAAAAGTGATCCGTGATTTTTTTAAGAAAGATTATGATGCTTCTGATATCCGCACCAGCATTGTTGCTGCGGTTTCGGTGCGAGTGCAGGAGCCTGTGTTTGAATCGCAGACAAAAACAAAACTCGGTTCGCAATATGTATTTGAAGGCGGCCCTTCGATGAAAAAATTTATCGAAGAATTTTTGATGAAGGAATTGGATAATTTTTTGCATCGCAATCCAACTGTTGCCGATGCATTGAAAAAAAGAATTGAACAAAACGAACGCGAAAGAAAAGAATTGGCTGGCATTAAAAAATTAGCCAACGAAAGGGCCAAGAAAGCTAATCTGCACAATAAAAAATTACGCGATTGCCGTGTGCATTTTAATGATGAACCGCCATCGAAAAATAAAGATGAGTTTATAGTTCTGCAAAATAACAGCACCATTTTTATTACCGAAGGCGATAGTGCCAGCGGATCGATAACCAAATCGAGAAATGTAGATACGCAATCTGTTTTTAGTTTGCGTGGTAAGCCTTTGAACTCTTTTGGCCTTACAAAAAAAGTGGTGTACGAAAATGAAGAATTTAATTTATTGCAGCATGCATTAAATATTGAAGATGGTTTGGAAGGCTTGCGTTACAACAACATTGTAATTGCAACTGATGCCGATGTTGATGGTATGCATATTCGTTTGTTGCTGATGACTTTCTTTCTGCAATTTTTTCCCGACTTGGTAAAGAAAGGCCATGTTTATATTTTAGAAACACCTTTGTTTCGTGTACGCAATAAACAGGAAACAATTTATTGTTATGATGAAACAGAAAAGGCAGAAGCTGTTAAAAAATTAGGAAGCAAGCCGGAGATTACAAGGTTTAAAGGATTGGGAGAGATCAGTCCTGAAGAATTCGGAAAATTTATTGGTGATGATATGCGCACTTCTTTGGTACATTTAAAAGAAGGCGATCATATTCAACAATTGTTAGAATATTATATGGGCAAGAATACACCGCAACGTCAGGATTTTATTATTGAAAATTTAAGAGTAGAATTGGATTTGATAGAGAATAATTAACCCCCAGCCCCTAAAGGGGAGATGGGAAATTTATTAACAAAAAATAATCCCTTTTAGGGGACACAGGGGTATGATTCACATCGTTTTTGAAACAGCAAACATTGATGCATTAAGCAAGGCATTTGAATTGGATGAAACTTTACGTGGCGATATCATTGAAATAAAAGATGATTATGCCGTTGGCCCGTTGATTGATATTTATGATGAATACGGTTATCAGCAACGCAGAGATTGGTGGAAAGAATTATTGCAGCATTCGCCGTACACCGAACAATTAAATATTGTGGA
>DATAMD010000341.1:0-2664 GCA_036260755.1 Chitinophagaceae bacterium
TATTAACTGATTTTTGATTCACTCTTTTAATAAAATCAAAAATATCTTTATATAATCCGTCTTTATTTCTTTCGGCAATAATATTTTCGATGGCATTATCGCCTACACCTTTTAATCCGCCTAAGCCAAAACGTATCTCGGCTTTTTTGTTTACAGCAAAGCCTTTTAGCGATTCGTTGATATCGGGGCCCAAAACTTTTAATCCCATACGTTTGCACTCTTCCATGAAGAAAGTTATTTTATCGATATCGCCTGCATGATTTAAAACGGCAGCCATAAATTCGCTGGGATAATGCGCTTTTAAATAACCTGTTTGATACGCCACCAATGCATAACAAGTGCTGTGCGATTTATTAAAAGCATATTGCGCAAAAGCTTCCCAATCGGTCCATATTTTTTCTAATTTATCTGCCGGGTGCCCTTTTGCAATGGCACCATCAATAAATTTACTTTTCATTTTATCCAATGTGTTGCGGTCTTTTTTACCCATTGCTTTGCGCAACACATCTGCATTGCCTTTGCTGAAACCGCCAATACTTTGGGAGAGCAGCATCACCTGTTCCTGATAAACTGTAATGCCATACGTATCTTTTAAAAATTCTTCGAGTTCGGGAATATCGTATTCAACTTTTTCTTTACCTAATTTTCGGGCAATATAACTTGGTATGTAAGCAATAGGGCCGGGGCGGTACAATGCATTCATCGCAATCAGGTCATCAAACTTATCGGGTTTTAATTCGCGTAAATATTTTTGCATGCCCACACTTTCGAACTGGAATGTTGCATTTGTTTCGCCGCGCTGATAGAGATAAAAAGTTTTTTCATCATCAAGCGGAATATTATCGATATTAATTTTAACACCATGATTTTCTTTGATAATTTCCAGTGCCGTTTTTATGATGGATAAAGTTTTTAATCCCAGAAAGTCCATTTTAATTACGCCGGCTTCTTCAATGGTATTGCCTTCAATTTGTGTCATCCACAAAGCAGATTCTTTTGATGTAGCCACAGGAATCAATTCCGTAAGGTCTTTCGGCGCAATGATAATTCCTGCTGCATGAATGCCTGTGTTACGAACCGAACCTTCCAATCGTTCGGCTTCTTTTAAAACCTGTGCACGGATATCGGTTCCGTTATAAATTTCGCGGAGGCGTTTTATATTTTCAATATCATCGGCCTGATACGCTTCTTTTTCTTCTAAAGATTTTTCTCCTTCTTTAATCGTCAACGGCGCTTTTAAAACACGCCGCAATTCTGTACCCGGTTTATTAGGAACCATCTTTGCCAATGCATTGGCTTCAGGCAACGGAAGATCCATCACACGGGCAACATCTTTAATACTGCTTTTGGCAGCCATGGTGCCATAGGTAATGATTTGTGCAACCTGGTTCTTACCATATTTTTCAACAACATAATCAATTACTTTCTGGCGGCCTTCATCATCAAAATCCGTATCGATATCGGGCATTGAATTACGATCGGGATTTAAAAATCTTTCGAAAAGTAAATTATATTTTATAGGATCGATATTGGTGATGCCGATACAAAATGCAACTACCGAACCGGCAGCAGAGCCACGCCCCGGGCCAACAAACACATTCATTTCTCTTCCTGCTTTAATAAAATCGCTCACAATTAAAAAGTATCCGGCAAAGCCCATTGTTTTTATCGTGAACAACTCAAAGTCGAGCCGTTCCTGAATTTCAGGCGTCAGATCATCGTATCTTTTTTTTGCGCCTTCCTGTGTAAGATGTTTTAAATATTCCCACTGATTCAAATTATCATCAGCATGAATTTTAAATTCTTTCGGAATCGGAAATGCAGGTAATAAAATATCTTTTTTAAGATTTAATATTTCAACCTTATCAACAATGGCATTGGTGTTATCGATTGCTTCGGGAATATCGCTGAAGAGTTTATTCATTTCTTCAGTACTCTTAAAATAAAATTGATCGTTTGGAAATTTAAATCTTCTGTTTTTTACATGCAGTTCATCATTCACAAAATCATCAAACCCCGGTGTGGCCTGCTTTTCGCCGGTATTGATGCACAACAAAATATCGTGTGCATTAAAATCATCGCGTTCGGTATAATGGCTATCGTTTGTAGCAATAATCGGCACATTATATTTCTTCGAAAACTTTAAAAGTGTTTCATTTACTTTTTCCTGTTCTTTAAGATTGTGGCGCTGAAGTTCTATGTAATAATCTTCTCCAAATAAATCTAACCACCATTTAAATTCCTGTTCGGCTTTTGATGCGCCTTCTTTTAAAATAGTTTGCGGCACATAAGCACCAAGGCAACAGGTTGTAGCAATTAATCCTTCGTGATATTTTTCTATCAGCTCTTTATCAATTCTCGGATACTTGCTGTACATACCTTCAATATATCCGAGCGATGTTAATTTTATTAAATTCTGATAACCGGTTTTATTTTTTGCAAGCAACACCTGATGAAATCTTTCATCTTTTACATCTTTGGTAAAAACCTTGGCGTGCCTGTCTTTCACCACATAAAACTCGCAGCCAACAATGGGTTTGATGGTGGGTTCTAAAATATCTTTTCCATTTTCATCCTTGCCAACAACTTTTGTATTTTTCCAGGCTTGTTTAACAAATTCAAATGCACCAAACATATTGCCATGATCAGTTATGGCAATGGCAG
>DATAMD010000353.1:0-3230 GCA_036260755.1 Chitinophagaceae bacterium
TAAGAATTCTTTTTTGGCAGCAGGAAAAAGTTTCCAATATGAAACGTTTGCTTTTACTGCAAATATGCCGCAGGTAGGCATATTAAGTAATTCGCGGCTGGTTAGTTCGTTTACAAATTCGGTGATTCCGGGGTTATGCGAAAAGATTGCAATGGAATTAAACACATCATTGGCTTTGCTGATAACATCATAAAACACATCGGCGGGTGCATGATATAATTCGGCAACTTTAATAATATTTTTTTCTTTTTCACCAAAAGCTTCGGCAAAATAAGTTGCAGTTGTTAACGCTCTGTTTGCAGGGCTCGAAATAAAAGCATCGATTTTTATTTTTTTTTCGATCAGCCTCGTGGCCATCATCATTGCATCGTGATGACCGCGTTCGTTTAGCGGCCGGTCGAAATCATTCAGTATCGAATAATCCCAGCTGCTTTTTGCATGACGTATGATTAATAATTGTTTCATTAATCAAATCTAAAATCAAAAATCTCAAATAACTTAATATCCTCTTACATTTTTTCCTTCCATATAATTAAGGAAAGCTTTATTGCAAACTTTGTTGCCACCGGGTGTTGGATAATTGCCAGTAAAATACCAGTCGCCGGTATTTGTTGGACAAGAGTCGTGTAAATCTTCGATGGTTTGATAAATTACTTCAACGGGCAAATCAATTTCCGGCGGAGTAATTAATTGAGCAATTTTATTCGAGATTTCTTCTGTGGTAAAAGGTTTATAAACCTGGCGAACAATATTCTCGACATGCAATTGATTATTGCGCTGCAGCTCTTTGCATTTTTCGGTTAACTCGGTTAAAAGATTTTCCATTCCTCTTTCTTTCAACAATTCAATCGCAGCACGGAATGCAATGAAATCGCCCAGTTTACTCATATCAATTCCATAACAATCCGGATAACGGATTTGAGGTGCGGAAGAAAGGACTAAAATTTTCTTTGGGCCTAACCGCGCCAGCATTCTTACAATGCTTTCGCGTAAAGTGGTGCCGCGAACAATGCTGTCATCAATCACAACCAAAGTATCCAAACCCTTGCGGACAGTACCGTAAGTAATATCGTAAACGTGTTGTACCATTTCGTTGCGGTTGGCATCTTCGGTAATAAATGTGCGAAGTTTTACATCTTTTATTGCTATTTTTTCCTGACGAATTTTTCTGGTAATCATCTCCTTCAACTTCTCTTCGGTAATATCATTACCCCAGCTTAAAATTCGTTGCACCTTAATTTGATTAAGATAATGTTCCATTCCTTTTACCAAACCAAAGAATGCAACTTCGGCTGTGTTTGGAATATATGAAAAAATAGTATTCTTTAAATCGTTATGAATATTTTCTAAAACACGCCGGCTTAAATGATAACCAAGTGCAATTCTTTCTCTGTAAATCTTTTCATCACTGCCACGTGAAAAATAAATTCTTTCGAACGAACATGCTCTTCTTTCTTTTGGTTCGATGATTTGATTGATGGAATAATTTCCTTTATCATCAATAATCAAAGCATTGCCCGGCATCAGTTCCAGCACTTCATTTTCTCCAACATTAAACGTTGTTCTGATGGCAGCACGTTCGCTTGCCGCAACAATAAACTCATCATTAATAAAATAATAAGCAGGCCGAATTCCGTGTGCATCACGCATTACAAAGCTGTGGCCGTTACCAATCAATCCTCCAAAAGTGTAACCGCCATCAAATAACGGAACCGATTTTTTCAGAACGTTTGAAATGTTTGCGTTGTTTGGATTTTCTTCATCTTCTTTTACCAGGAAATGATGAATAACTTCCATCATGGCAGCCAGATCGCTTTGTTTCTGAAATTCGCCCGGCTCCATGTTCAACAAATCATATAATTCGTCTGTGTTTACTAAATTAAAATTACCGGCCAAGGCTAAATTTCTTCCCGGCTGAATATTTTTTTTTATGAACGGATGGCAGAACTCAACATTATTTTTTCCTTGTGTGCCGTAGCGAAGATGCCCCATTAATAATTCGCCCAACAATGGAAGATGGCCTTTTAATAATCCGGGGTGTAACTTAATATCATTCTGATATTTTTCTAATTCGGTAAGTTCTTGTCCGATCTTAAAAAAAATATCGGCAATAGGTTGCTGGGCATTACTGCGTATGCGATGCAAAAAAGGATAACCGGGTTCAACATTTAATTTAACTGCGGCAATTCCGGCGCCATCTTGACCGCGGTTATGTTGTTTTTCCATAAGTAAGTACAGCTTGTTTAAACCATACATTACCGACCCGTATTGTTGCAGGTAATACGAAAAGGGTTTTCTCAGGCGTACAAAAGCAAGTCCGCACTCATGTTTTATTTCGTCACTCATGTTATGTATTAAAAAAGAAAGTGGCGAAGTTACAACAGCGCCACTTTCTTTTAAAGTTAATTATATGCAGGTTTAAGTTCGGGCCTCACACTTTCGGCTAACCATAAAAATTCATGAATAAACGTATCTGTAACGGCTTGGAATGAAGCATCCAGAAGATTTCCGTTTTCGTCAAACTTCTTATCAACCAAAGGCGTTACTAACATATAAGGAGAAGCAATACCAAATAATGCATTAATTAATAATTGTAACTGTTGTGTGGCACGCATTCCGCCCATAACACCCGGCGAAGCTGTTACAATACCAAAAGTTTTATGCACTTGTTTTGGAAAATGATCAAATAAATTTTTGAGTGCCGGCGTATAACTTCCGTTGAATTCGGGCGTAACTAAGATAAATGCATCTGATGCAAACATTTTTTCTGTCAATACTTTTAAATCGGCAGGAGCTTTTTCAACAGATGTAATTACATCCTGCAACATTTGCGGAATATTATGATCGCGTACATCAATAATATCGACAGTATGATTTGTTTTTTCTTCTAATATATTTTTTAAAAATAATGCTACTCTGAAAGTGACGCTGTTTTTTCTCGGACTTCCCGAAACAATTGAAATATTCATCTTTACTCCTTTTTAATTTACGATGGCAAAATATTTTTCTTTCGATTGAAAAATAGAAATTGCATTTAAAGCCACTAATAAAATTCCTATGGCCGGTTGCTTTACAATTAATATTTCAAACAAAAGAATACTTACAGAAATGGGCGCAATCAATAATAATCCCAAGGCTTTTGTTTTTGGTAAAACCATCAATACAACACATATAAGTTCAATTGATTTTACAACTAATAAAAACTTAGTTGAATAAATTACACCAACAAA
>DATAMD010000212.1:0-5020 GCA_036260755.1 Chitinophagaceae bacterium
GCACATCGCCCCAAACAACAGCCACATATTTTCGTTGAACGGTATGGCTATAAAATTGTTTTGCCAGATGCACGGCTGCCTCTGCATTTTTTGCCAGCACAATTAATCCTGTTGTGTTTTTATCTATGCGATGCACCAAACCATAACGAGGCAAATCATCTTCACTCAATGCAGGGTTTTGCTGCAACAAATGATACATCACACCGTTTAATAAAGTACCCGTAAAATTACCCACGCCGGGATGCACCACCATGTTTGGTTTTTTATTTATTACCAGCACATCATCATCTTCATAAAAAATATCGAGCGGAATATTTTCGGGTTTTAACTCGGTGTATTCGGGATTAATTAAATTGAGTAAAACAATTTCATCGCCGGGTTTAGTGCGATAATTACTTTTTACAATTTTAGTATTAACGGTTAAATAGCCCGATTCTATTGCTTTCTGTATTTTATTTCTGGTAGCGCCTTCAATACTTTGCTGCAACCATTTATCGATGCGCATAGGTTCCTGCCCTTTGGCAATTACAAACTCTTTTCGCTCGTAAAGTTCTTCGTTGGTTTCTTCCTGTTGTAATTCTATCTCGTCACTCATACATGCAAATGTAAGCGATGATTGATATTTTTTATTTTGTAACAAGCTTTTGTACAAAGCCGGGCTCCTGTTGCGTCGCACACTTCAGGGTTCGTAACTTTATTAAAATAAAAAGCAGGAAGTTTTACGTTCCTGCTTTTTTACATTTTATGCATTTATTTTAATGATGATTATTCGTCTTCATCAAAACTCATTGCTTCACGTGTTGAAGTTAATACTTCATATTCTTCCTTGCTGCCAACGATCATATTTTCGAAATCGCGTTGACCTGTACCTGCAGGAATTAAATGGCCGGTAATTACATTTTCTTTCAATCCCATCATGTAATCTGCCTTACCATTAATAGCAGCAGAGCTTAACACTTTGGTTGTTTCCTGGAACGATGCCGCAGATATCCAGCTTTGTACACCTAATGATGCTTTAGTGATACCTAACAACACCGGAGTTGCTGTTGCAGGTTTTGCATCGCGTACATCTACTAATTTTTTATCAGCACGGCGAA
This sequence comes from Chitinophagaceae bacterium, assembly GCA_036260755.1. GTDB lineage: Bacteria > Bacteroidota > Bacteroidia > Chitinophagales > Chitinophagaceae > CAIQDX01. The sequence continues at coordinate 1,098 of DATAMD010000212.1, forward strand.
GGATAGAATTTTCTTCTCTCAATTCGCGCAGCGTAACAATTTGACCTGCTTTAAATTTAGTGCTTTCGCCCGAATCGGTAACCACTTTCTTATCGAAGATGCGATCGTTTTCTTCAATAAAATCAAACCTGTCTTCCAAATCTTCTTCTAAGAATTTAGTATCGCCTGCATCAACAATTTCAACTTTCTTCATCATCTGGCGAACAATTACTTCAATGTGTTTATCGTTAATTTTTACACCCTGTAAACGATATACTTCCTGAATTTCATTCACAACATATTCCTGAACAGCAAATGGACCGCGGATAGAAAGAATATCTGCAGGTGCAATTTGCCCGTCGGATAAAGGAGCGCCGGCTTTTACAAAGTCGCCATCCTGAACAAGAATCTGGCGTGTTAACGGAACCAAATATTTTTTAACGGCGCCGTCTTTTGCTTCAACGATAATCTCTCTGTTACCACGTTTTACATTACCGAAAGTTACCACACCATCAATCTCACAAACCACAGCAGGGTTACCCGGATTTCTTGCTTCGAATAATTCTGTTACACGCGGCAAACCACCCGTGATATCTCTTAATTTACCTAACACACGTGGAATTTTCACTAACACCTGACCAGCTTTTACATCATCGCCTTCTTCAACAGAGATATGGCTTCCAACAGGTAAGTTATATTGTTTAAGATCTTTTCCTTCAACAATTACGGTAGGTATTTTTGTTTTATCTTTTGATTCGATAACCACTTTTTCGCGGTGACCGGTTTGTTCATCGGCCTCATCGCGGTAAGTAAATCCTTCCAAGATATTATCGAATTTAATTTTACCGTTTTGTTCAGCAACAATTACATTATTGAATGGATCCCATGTACAAATCACATCGCCTTTCTTCACTTGTTGTCCGTCTTTAACCTGCAATGTAGAACCGTAAGGAACATTATTGGTAATTAATAAACGATCGTTCTTAACATCCATAATCCTTACTTCACCTGTACGGCCGATTACGATATTTACTTTATTTCCTTCATTATTTGTTGTTGATACAGTTCTTAAACCATCGAACTGAATAGTACCATCGAATCTTGCATTCAATGATGATTCGATTGATGAAGAACCGGCAACACCACCCACGTGGAAAGTACGCAATGTTAACTGTGTACCCGGCTCACCGATTGATTGTGCAGCAATGATACCCACTGCATCGCCACGTTGTGCCAGATAACCCGATGCTAAATTTTTACCATAACATTTTACACAAACACCACGTTTACTTTCGCAGGTTAATACCGAACGGATTTCTACCGATTCAATTCCTGCATCTTCAATTGCCTGAGCAATATCATGAGATATTTCTTCACCGGCTTTGATAATTAATTCATCGGTTACCGGATTAAATACATCGTGCAATGAAGTACGTCCTTCGATTCTGTCGGCTAACGGTTCAATAATATCTTCGTTATCTTTTAATGCAGTTGTTGCAATACCACGCAATGTTCCGCAATCATCTTCACCAATAACAACATCCTGTGAAACATCCACCAAACGACGGGTTAAATAACCGGCATCGGCTGTTTTCAGGGCTGTATCGGCCAAACCTTTACGGGCACCGTGTGTTGAAATAAAGTAATCCAATACATTCAATCCGCCTTTAAAGTTTGACAAGATCGGGTTTTCAATAACTTCACTTCCCGAGCTTCCGCTTTTTCTTGGTTTAGCCATCAATCCACGAATACCAACCAACTGTTTAACCTGTGTTTTAGAACCACGGGCGCCTGAATCCAACATCATAAATACAGAGTTGAAACCTTGCTTGTCAATAGTCATTTCACGTATCAAACTTTCGGTGATCTTCATATCCACTCTGCCCCAAATATCAATTACCTGATTATAACGTTCATTATTGGTGATCAATCCCATGTTATAGCTTTCCCATACTTCTTCTACTTCTGATTTTGCATTATCCAATAATTCGTTTCTGATTTCAGGTACAATCAAATCGTTTACACTGAAAGATAAACCACCTTTGAATGCCATGCGGAATCCAAGTGTTTTAATATCATCAAGGAATTTGGCAGTTTTAGGAACATTGGTAATTTTAATAATATCGCCAATGATTTCACGCAAATTTTTCTTGGTTAATAATGCATTGATATAACCAACTTCTTCTGGAACATGTTGATTGAACAATACTCGGCCAACAGTTGTATCAATTAATTTCTTAACTAATTTACCATTCTCACGAACATTGGTACGTACTTTAATATTTGCATGAAGATCTACTGCAGCTTCGTTGTATGCAATGATTACTTCATCTAAACTATAGAAAGCTTTTCCTTGTCCTTTTACTGTTTCTGTAGCAGTTGATTTTTTTCCTTTGGTGATATAATACAATCCCAACACCATGTCCTGCGAAGGCAAAGTGATTGGTGTACCATTCTGCGGATTTAAAATGTTGTGCGATGATAACATCAGCAACTGTGCTTCTAAAATTGCAGCATTACTTAACGGAACGTGCACAGCCATCTGGTCACCATCGAAATCCGCGTTGAACGCAGAAGTAACCAACGGGTGCAATTGAATGGCTTTACCTTCAACCAATCTTGGCTGGAAAGCCTGAATTGATAAACGGTGCAATGTTGGGGCACGGTTTAATAATACAGGATGGCCTTTTAAAATATTTTCTAAGATATCCCAAACAACAGCTTCTTTTTTATCAACTAATTTTTTAGCCGACTTCACTGTTTTTACGATACCTCTTTCGATTAATTTACGAATGATAAATGGCTTGAATAATTCGGCAGCCATATCTTTTGGTAAACCACACTCATGCATTTTTAATTCGGGTCCAACAACGATTACAGAACGACCTGAATAATCCACACGTTTACCCAATAAGTTTTGACGGAAGCGGCCTTGTTTACCTTTTAATACATCGCTCAAAGATTTTAATGCACGTCCGCCTTCTGCCTTAACCGCATTTGATTTACGAGAGTTATCAAATAAAGAATCGATAGCTTCCTGCAACATACGTTTTTCGTTACGTAGGATTACCTCTGGTGCTTTGATCTCTAATAATCTTTTCAAACGGTTATTACGAATGATAACACGACGATACAGATCGTTTAAATCTGATGAAGCAAAACGTCCGCCATCCAATGGAACCAATGGTCTTAATTCTGGTGGAATAACAGGTATATATTGCATTACCATCCATTCGGGGCGATTGGTAATTCTGTTTGATGCATCGCGGAAAGCTTCAACAACACTTAAACGTTTTAAAGCATCTGCTTTTCTTTGTTGAGAAGTTTCAGTTGCAGCAGCATTACGAAGAGAGAAACTTAATTCATCCAGATCCAATCTGCTTAAAAGATCAGAAACAGATTCAGCTCCCATTTTGGCAATAAATTTCTGCGGATCATCATCAGGTAAATATTGATTATCTTTTGGAAGATTATCAATAATATCTAAATATTCTTCTTCAGTCAATAAATCACCGGCACTTAAACTTTCTTTCACACCACCCTGAATCACCACATATCTTTCGTAATAAACAATGCTTTCTAATTTCTTAGAACTCATCCCCAATAAATAGCCGATTTTATTTGGCAATGATTTGAAATACCAAATATGCACAACGGGCACCACCAATTTAATATGCCCCATGCGTTCGCGGCGAACTTTCTTTTCTGTTACTTCAACACCGCAACGATCGCACACAATTCCTTTATAACGGATACGTTTGTACTTTCCGCAGGCACATTCGTAATCTTTTACCGGGCCGAAAATTCTTTCACAAAATAAACCATCGCGTTCGGGTTTATATGTACGGTAATTAATTGTTTCGGGTTTTAATACTTCGCCGAAACTTCTTTCCAGAATTGAATCCGGAGAAGCAAGACTGATTGTAATTTGAGAAAATGCTGGT
>DATAMD010000005.1:0-4092 GCA_036260755.1 Chitinophagaceae bacterium
CCCAATCAATGGCAATAGCAGAATCGCCGCCACTTCCCGAAGCTCCGGCAGTAGATTTATAAAATCCTAATTCTTTTGCAGCGATTGAATCTCTTACCCAATAAACAAATTGACGATAATCGTTATTGGTAATTTCAGTAGCATCCATCCAAAAACCCGGAATAGATACCTGCCTGTTACGTGATGTATAGTTATAGTTTACATCTTCATCACTCGGCCCCATGTGAAAGGTTCCCGGCGGGATATAAACCATTCCCCTTGGCTTGCCCATACTTTGTTTTGCAGAGGGTGCAACACCTCGAAGTTGTCCGTCATCGAATGCATTATTCTTTGATTTGCTTTTTTTATTCAAAAAGCAAGAGCTCAATGACAAAACTAAAATTGATAATAAGATAAAATTAAAACGGTTCTTCATCGTATTAACTATTAACAGGTAATAACAAATATATGGCTTAAAGCGGTATTTTTTACCAGCTTTAACTTGTTTACAATTAAATTTTTAAAAGGGTAGATACTTACGATAGTCAAATCTTTAAATTGTTAACGCTGACTTTTATACTTGTCGTGAAAGGCAAACTCCACGCAAAATAAGCAATCAGCTGTTACAGATTTGTAAAAATTTTTTCATATCGAATATTGGTTCATTGCAAACATAGTTCTTACAAAGGAAAAAACCTGATTTTTTACTATTAAATTTCCCTTTAAGCAAAGGAAATAATGTTTGTTCAGTTTGTGTTGATTGAAATATTTTATTGGGTATGTATTGATGCAGAATTGGAAAAATATTTTCAAATGCATCATTACCCGCAATTACAATCTCATTTATCCCGTAAACCATTAATTGAAGAACCGATATCCATGCACCAAACGAAGTTGGGTATTTTATTATTGCATTGCCTAACGATTGAATAATTTTTTGAGAATGATGTTTCCAATCGGGCCTGTCAAACACCACCGACAGATATAATAAATTAAACACCATTACCGCATTACCCGATGGCGTTGCCCCGTCGTACACTTCTTTTTTTCTGATGATGATATCTTTCTGATCCTGATGCGTGTAAAAAAAATACCCGCTATCTTCTTCCGTAAAATTATTTAAAACAAATTCGGTTATTTTTTTTGCCCCGATCAAATAATCGCTGTTGCCGGTTATTTCCTGCAAGTGAATATATGCCTGAATAAGATAAGCATAATCATCTAAAAAAGCCGGAATCTTTGCATGGCCATTTTTATAAGTATGATGCCAATTATTATTTTCTGCCGCCAATTTTTTCTTCTAAAAATTGCATATTTTTTATGGCCATCTGCCGGTAATTCTCATCGCCGGTTGCGGCAAAAGCTTTGCTGCAAGCCACATTCATCAATGCATTCCATCCTAATAATATTTTATCATCTGTTTGCGGGCGAACACGTTTGCTTCTTTCATCCATTAAAATTTTTCGCCAATTATTGATTTTGATTTTTAATTCTTCAACATCGATTCGTTTTGATGGTGCAAACTTTTCTACCGTTTCATTCAACCATAAAATATTGCTGTGTTCCCAGTTTCCGTTTTCCTCAACACCATATAATTCGCAAAACAACGAAGCATCATTTTGCAATAATTTTTCAATTTCAATTTTACTCCATGTATAAAATTTACCTTCTGCACCTTCGCTGTCGGCATCCAACGCACTGTAAAATCCATTTTCTTCGCTCAACATTTCGCGTTCGATGAATTGCATGGTTTGATGAATAGTTGCAGCATACAATTCTTTTTTTGTTAGTTGATATGCTTCGCTTAAAACATCTATCAGCAAAGCATTATCGTATAACATTTTTTCGAAGTGAGGAGCAAACCATTTGCTATCGGTACTGTATCGCGAAAAGCCGCCACCTATCTGATCGTACATACCACCGGCAATCATTTTATCTAAACTTAACAACGCCTGACGCAAAGCATTATCATTTTTCGTAAAATGATAATGACGCAATAAAAACTGAATAGAAAATGTTTGAGGAAATTTTGGGGCATTACCAAATCCGCCCCATTCTTTATCAGCGTGCGATAAAATATTTCCTGCAATAATTTCTGCATTTTCGTTTGTAAAAACAGACTCCGGCTCACTTTCAGATTGTTTATCTAACCCAAATAAATTTGCATTAATTAAATGTTCGGTTAATTTATCGGCCTGCGATTTTATTTCATTCGTCCTTTCCTGATAAGCTTTTTGAACAAGCATTAAAATTTCTTTCCAGCTTTTCCGGTTAAATACAGCAACCGGCGGAAAATAAGTACCACCATAAAAAGGTTTGCATTCAGAAGTTAAAAAAACATTTAATGGCCAGCCGCCGCTGCCGGTCATGGATTGAACAGCATCCATATAAATATGATCAAGGTCGGGGCGTTCTTCCCTGTCGATTTTTATATTAATAAAATAAGTGTTCATCAATTCGGCAGTTGATTCGTCTTCAAAACTTTCTCTTTCCATCACATGGCACCAATGGCAGGCAGCATATCCAATACTAACCAGTATTGGTTTATTTTCTGCTTTTGCTTTTTGCAATGCTTCATCGCCCCACGGATACCAATCAACAGGATTGTGTGCATGCTGCAAAAGATACGGGCTTGTTTCGTGAATAAGTTTATTAGAACACATACAACAATGTAAACAGAAAAATCAAAAATAAGTTGCACAAAAAAGCCCTTTAAAATATAAAGGGCTTTTATAAAGATTTGATTTTATTTTTTCTTGATCGATGAAGCTAAAAACAAGTCTAAAGCCGCAGCCATACTTGGTGCATGCGGGGCAGGTGCTTTGATTTCTAATTTTAAACCGGCTTCTTCCAATGCTTTGGAAGTGTTGCTGCCAAAGGATCCTACCACTGTTCCGTTTTGTTTAAACTTTGGATAATTTTCGAATAAACTTCTTACACCGCTTGGGGTAAAAAAGCAAATCACATCGTACGGTTTTTTATCCATCACTTCTTTAATATCGTTGCTGACGGTACGATACATAAATGCCAACTGAAATTCGCATTTATTATTTTTCAGCCAGTTAACTATTTCATTGTCCTGCTGATTTTCGCTGCAAACGTATAAGAATTTTTCGTTCTCTTTATGTTTGTTAATTACATCAAACATACTTTTATTGCTGCCATCGGCACCATAAAAAACTTTTCTTTTTCTGTACAGAATAAATTTTTGAAGATATAATGCCACCGCTTCTGTAATGCAGAAATACTTAGTATCCTGACTGATGGTAACTTTCATTTCTTCGCACATACGAAAAAAATGATCGATAGCATGACGGCTCAAAAATATTACACCTGTACAACCGGCAATATCTATTTTTTGTTTCCTGAATTCTCTTGCGGGAAGGCCTTCAATTTTAATGAAAGGATGAAATACCAATTCCAGATTGTATTTGCGTTCCAATTCAAAATACGGTGATTTTTCACTTTCCGGCTTTGGCTGAGAAATTAAAATTCTTTTTGAGGCTTTTACAGTTGCTGAATTCTTAAGTCCGGTTTTTATCATGCGATTGTGATGATATTAGTCTGTGTTAATAAAACTACCGATGTAATTAAATAGAATTTTATAAATTAATAACAACGGTAAAACTTCTACGGCGCAAAGGTAAAGAAAAAAATGTATGGCATTCACTTTCAGTTCATGACGAATTGTTATCAGGCTTATCAGATAACGGTAAATTAACAAAATTCCAATCAAAATAAGCGCTAAGATCATTGCCGGCTGAGCAATTTGAATGGAAGAAAAAGCTAATACCAGCAAGAACGGTATTAGTACTATCCCGATAATTTTATTAATCATAAACACTATAAAAACATACGCATTCACTGCCGATCGAACATTAAAAATCCATCCGAAAAAAATCAGAAATATATATTTTACCGAGTAAATAACTGCAAGCACCAATGAAGACGGCAATAATAATTTCCAAAAAGATATTTCCGAATAGCCTGCTGCATGTGCAACCAAACTGATAAAAATACCACCCGACATAAAGAATAAAATATTCATCAGTAACGAAGCAAGATTATCCTGCGTTAACTGCTCTCTTGTTTGCCTTTGCCTGAATGATGTTT
>DATAMD010000013.1:0-2322 GCA_036260755.1 Chitinophagaceae bacterium
CATCATTTGTTAAACTTGTTAATGCTTTAGCAAACAATTTCTCTGTTGAAAACATAGAAGGACTTTGTTTTAAGAAAAATGGAAACATTTCAGTTGCAGAAAAAACAATCATTTTGGATCAGTCTATAATTCCATCCCTGGATTACGAATCTTTTCCTGTGGAAACATATATCCGTCACAATGAATATTTGCGTGGAATCAGGGGAATATCTATGCTTGTTTCACGAGGTTGCCCATATCCTTGTACTTTTTGCGCTGTTCATCAAACTATGGGAAGGCAATGGAGAGTAAAATCTCCAGAACTTGTTGTAAATGAAATACTTTATCTGAAAAAACGATTCGGGATAGAAGGTATTTGGTTTAAAGACAGCATTTTCAATCTCAATAAAAAAATGGGTTGCAGAATTTTGCGACAGATTACTATTAAGTAAAGCTGATATAAAATGGCAGGCAAATACAAGGGTCGATCTTATCGAGGTTGATCAACTTCTACTCATGAAATCAGCAGGCCTTACTCAAATTGACCTTGGAATAGAAACCGGTTCTGTTAAAAGTCTCGAAAAACTTAAGAAAAAAATAACAATACCGCAGATTAAACAAAAGGTAGCTTTAGCGAAAGATTATGTAAAGGTTTTCGGTTTTTTTATGATCGGCATTCCAGGTGAGAATGAGACTGATGTTTACGATACATTCCAGCTGGCAAAAGATCTTAAGCTTGATAGAAGCACATGGAGTATTTATAGCCCCTTGCCAGGTTCTATTCTGTATGATGAACTAGTTATGCAGGGAAAAATCGATAGTCAAAAGATTAGTTTTGAAGATATTCATTTCACAAAAACATTTGAAGGAATTTGCGATATTCCAGCTAAAAGATTGTCAGAAATTTACAATGAAATTAATGATTTCTTTTACAAAAAACAACAAATTGAAACCGCTGTTTAAATAACATTCGCTGAAAACCACAAACTTTCTTAATTATATTTCTTTTGCGATTGGATTAAATAATATGATCGATATTTCAGCCCCGGTAATTAAGCAATTTGCACTTGATAAGGGTGCAGATTTGGTTGGAATTGCTTCAGTCGATAGATTCGACTGTTATCCAGATGACCGCAAACCTAATGTATTACTTTCAGATGCCAAATCGGTAATTGTTGTTGGTGTGAGAGTTCTAAAAGATACTGTCAATACTAATCTATTGCTTTCTGCTCTACACCACATAACACTCAATATGTATCATAATCAGATCGCATATGAAATAGGACGCTTTTTAGATGATAATAATTTTAGAGCAGTTGTGGTTCCCCATCGTATAGGAAATCTTGATCCTGATTTACGAAGCAGCCCTGATTATATGGAAATTTATCCCAAACTGTTTGGAATATCTACTCGACATGCTGCCTATGAAGCCGGACTTGGTGTTTTTGGCAAAAGCAGACTGTTGTTATCTCAAAGATTCGGACCTCTGCAGCGATTTGCCGCTGTTATTACAAATGCAGATATTTTTCCTGATGATAAAATATCCGATGAAGAAGCAAAACGTATCTGTCCTCCAAATTGCACAATCTGTTTAAAAAGATGTCCTGGTAAGGCAATTTCCGTTGAAATGGGTATGGAGTGGGAAAAATGCAATGAAGTAATCCGCCCGCATAATGGACAATATGGCTATTCGGCTTGTTGTGAATGTATGATTTCATGCCCATCAGGCAATAAGTTTAATGCACAATTATAACTTGTAATATTCGAATGATAACAAAACATGCCGTTGTGATACATTGAATCCATTTTTGCTTAAAAAATGATTCCTGCCAATTTAACTTGACTATGTTGGTTGGAATTGTTATATTAAAACATGGATTGCATTTTGACTAAATATTGTAAAACAGATTGTACTCAAAAAAGATACATTTTATTCAATACAGCTCGCTTGATTAATCGAATTTATCAGAAGGAGATTTCAGCAGACCTGAGGTAACACAGACAATACCACTTTTAAGGGACAACCCTTTCAATAAACTTCACATTACTGCGATGTTAACCAGACATCTGGAAACGTTCTCAAATTTTCGAAAACACAAAATTATGTCAATGAGAATTTTCTTTAATGTCTTTACTCATTTGTTTTTCCTTATTCTCGACACATTTTCCACAACGGTTCAAATTCAATGTGAATCGTTTTTGAGTATAAGGGAAAGATTCAAAAACAATCGATCTATTTTGAAATTGTGACAAAAATTTACTTTCATGTAAATGGATTAACCGGTAGCGGTCTATCTCTTTTTTGAAATGGAATAAAGAAAGTAATATCCACATATTTAACCA
>DATAMD010000023.1:0-6887 GCA_036260755.1 Chitinophagaceae bacterium
TTTAGCATCGATGGGTGCCGATATGGTTGATATTAATAACGATGGTTATCCCGATATTTTTACAACAGACATGTTGCCGTATGATAATTTTCGTTTAAAAACAACCACTTCTTTCGATAATATTGATGTGTATCGTTTAAAAGAAAATTCGGGATTCTATCATCAGTTCATGCAAAACACTGTTCAATTAAATAATAAGAACGGAAAGTTTAGCGAGATTGCCAATTACTGCGGTGTGCCTGCATCTGACTGGAGTTGGGGCGGATTACTGTTTGATGCAGATAATGATGGCTATTCGGATTTATACATTTGCAACGGCATCTATCACGATTTAACCAATCAGGATTTTATTGATTTTTTTGCGAATGATATTGTACAAAAAATGGTATTGTCGGGGAAGAAAGGTGAAGTGGATGAGATCATCAACAAAATGTCTTCAACGCCATTAAAAAATAAAGTGTATCGCAATACCGGTAAATTAAAATTCGAAGATGTTGGCGATAAATGGGGATTTACACAACCTTCTTTTTCTAATGGTGCAGCTTATGGCGATCTGGATAACGACGGCGATTTAGATCTGGTTGTAAATAATGTAAACCAAACTGCGTTCGTTTATGAAAACAAAAGCATCGAAAAAAATAAAAATAATTATATCGCATTTTTTCTAAAAGGAGAAGTTAAAAATACTTTTGCCATCGGCGCAAAAATTAAAGTATTTGTAGGCGATCAGATTTTAAGCAGAGAAATTATTCCGAGCCGCGGCTTTCAATCATCTTCCGATTATAAAGCCATCATTGGTTTGGGAAAAAATACAAAAATAGATTCTGCAAAAATCATCTGGCCAAACCGAACGGTCAGCAGTTATTCATCGCTTCCTATCAACACCGTTAATAAAATAAATCAGGCAACAGAAAAAAACAATTTTATTTCATCCCGAAATAAAATCAACACAACCATTATTGAAACAGGTAAAATCAAATTTCGATAAACATGAAGAAGATGATTTTATTGAATTATATACCGAAAGAAATATTCCCATCATGTTGTCGAAAGAAGGCCCGAGAGCAACTGTTGGCGATGTAAACGGCGATGGATTACAAGATGTTTATATCTGCGGATCGAATGGCAAAGGCGGACAATTATATCTTCAAACAAAATCGGGATCATTCATAAAAAAACAAACAAAAGCTTTTATGGATGATGCAAAAATTGAAGGAACAAGTTGTTTGTTTTTTGATTGTGATGGTGATGGCGATCTAGATTTATTTGTAGGCGCCGGTGGCGACAGGGCCATGCCCAACAGCGCCGAAATGCAAAATCATTTATACAAAAATGATGGCAAAGGAAATTTTACTTTGGCATCAACTTTTAAAAATATTAATTCAAATACCGGCGTTGTTCTGGCTTTTGATTTTGATGGCGATGGCGATCTGGATTTATTTATCGGCGGCCGAAATGTTTCGTATCGTTACGGAACAAATGCAACAAGTTCTGTTTTAATGAACGATGGTAAAGGAAATTTTACCGATGTTACCAACGAAAAAGCAAAAGCAATTTCAAATATAGGAATGGTTACCGATGCAGTGTGGGCCGATGTTTTGGGCGATGGAAAAAATCAATTGATCATGGTTGGCGATTGGATGGAGCCGAAAATTTTTTCGTACAACAATAATTCTTTTCAGGAAGTTTCAACTAATCTGAATGATATGTTTGGATGGTGGAGATCCATTGCTGTAGCCGATTTGAATGGCGACGGCAAAAAAGATCTCATCATCGGAAATATTGGCGAAAACAGTTATTTTCATCCAACAAAAGAAGAGCCTGTAAAATTGTGGTTGAATGATTATGATATGAATGGTTCGCTCGATAAAGTATTAACACGCACCGTTGATAAAAGAGATGTTACTGTTTTTTTAAAGCACGATCTGGAAGAACAATTGCCTGTATTAAAAAAACAAAATCTAAGGCATGAAGAGTTTGCAAAAAAATCTGTTCAGGAATTGTTTACGCCCGAATTAATAAAATCGTCTGTTGTAAAAACATTTGATTATTGCAGTTCGGTTATTGCATGGAACAATGGCAATGGCCATTTCACGATAGAAAAACTTCCGGCACAAATTCAATTTTCATCAGCCAATAAAATTCTTTGCAGTGATATAAATAATGATGGCAAACCCGATATTGTTATTGGTGGAAACGAATTTGGTTTTCCGCCGCAGTTTGGACGAATTGATGCGAGCTACGGAAATGTTTTAATAAACGCAGGCAATAAAAAATTTAAAGTATTAGATTACGATCAATCGGGATTAGAATTAACCGGACAGGTAAGAGACATCAAAGAAATTAAAACAGGCAGCAAAAGAAATTTATTGTTTTTGCGCAACAGCGAACTTCCTGTGTTGTACGAAATAGCAACGCCTCAATCATCTTCTGCAAAATCATCAAAGAAATAATCATGCAAAAAAATACAGCTTATTTTTTTTTACCGGTTAAATATTTAAAACCAATTTTTGCATTGATGATTTTTGTTGCATCGTTTTCTTCGTGCAAACAAAAACCCAACTCCGAAATATTATTTGAAGCCATCGGTCAAAAAGTTACGGGAATAACATTTGCAAATCAAATGCATCCTACGCCGCAGTTTAATTTGTTCGATTACATGTATTATTATAATGGTGCCGGTATTGGTGCCGGCGATTTTAATAATGACGGAAAAATAGATTTATTTTTTACAGCTAACCAAGGCGATAATAAAATGTTTTTGAATGAAGGGAATTTGCATTTTAAAGATGTAACCAAAGAAGCAAATATACCAAACGATGGTGCATGGAATACAGGTGTGTCGGTAGTTGATATTAATAATGATGGCTTGCTGGATATTTATATTTGCCGTGTTGGTAATTTTAAAATGTTGAAGGGAAAAAATCAGTTGCTTGTTTGTAAAGGAATAAAAAACGGAATTCCTTTTTATGAAGATGAAGCTGCAAAATATGGTTTGGATTTTTCGGGCTTCAGCACACAGGCTGTTTTTTTTGATTATGATGGCGATGGCGATCTGGATATGTTTTTATTAAATCATTCTGTTAATCACGAAGCACGCTTTGCTCCGCGCAGTAATTTTATCGATACATACGATTTATTATCGGGCGACAGGATTTATCGCAATAACGGCAACAACACTTTTACCGATGTTACCCGCGAAACAAAAATTAATTCTTCTGCAATCAGCTACGGGCTTGGTGTTGCAGTCTCCGACATAAATTTAGATGGTTGGCCCGATTTGTATATCGGCAACGATTTTCATGAAAACGATTATTTATACATCAATCAGCATAACGGCACATTTACCGAAGAAAATAATCGGCAATTAATGCATACCAGTCAATATACTATGGGTGTAGATGTTGCCGATGCCAACAACGATGGGTATCCCGAAATTTTTTCGTTGGATATGGAACCGGAAGATCCTCTTATTTTAAAACGTTCTATTGAAGAAGATGATTACGATATTTTTCAGCATAAATTAAGCTTCGGGTATAATTATCAATATTCCCGGAATAATTTGCAATACAATCGCCGCAATAACCATTTTAGTGAAACGGGACTTTATTCGGGTGTATATGCAACCGATTGGAGTTGGGCGCCGTTGTGGATGGATTTTAATAACGATGGTTTGAAAGATTTATTTGTATCAAACGGTATTCCCAAACGCATGAATGATTTAGATTATGTAAAATTTGTATCAACCGATGAAATGCAACAAAAATTACGGACAAAAGGCATAGAGCAAAGCGAACTGGAAATGCTTAAAAAATATCCCGAAATAAAACTTCCCAATAAATTTTATCTTAACAAAGGCAATCTAAAATTTGAAGATGTAAATGATGCAATTGAAAATAATGTACCTACTTTTTCGAACGGCAGCGTGTATGCCGATTTAGATAATGATGGCGATGTTGATGTGGTAGTGAATAATATTGATGATCCTGTTTTAATTTATCAAAATAAAACCAACGATAAAAAGCAAAAACCTTCTGTTGCCATAACTTTAAAAGGCAGCGAAAAAAATATTAATGCCATTGGCGCTAAAATAATTTTGTTTGCTAACGGCGGTATTCGCACGTACGAAAATTTTCCGGTAAAAGGTTTTCAGTCAAGCATGCAAACGCCTGTGTACGTTGGGTTATATCAAACAAAAATAGATTCGGCATTTTTAGTGTGGCCCGATAATACATATCAAACTATCAGCTTATCGGCACAACAACCAAGTGTAATTTTTTCGTATAAAAAAAATCTCCCAAAATTTAATTATTCAACCATAAAAAATTATTGGAAGAATGCAACAAAACCGGTTGTTGATATTACTGCACAAACCGGATTAAACTATGTGCATCAGGAAAATCCTTTTATAGAATTTAATCGCGAATTTTTAATTCCGCACGGAGTATCAACCGAAGGCCCTGCATTGGCTGTTGCCGATATTAATCATGATGGATTGGAAGATGTTTTTATTGGGTCATCAAAAACATTTCATAACGCCATTTTTTTACAACAACCTAACGGCAAATTCATCAAAACAAAACAGCCGTTGATGGCACTGGATAGCATGTATGAAGATGTGGATGCGCAATGGATCGATGTAAATAACGACGGCAATTTGGATTTGGTAATTGCAAGCGGCGGCAATGAATACTACGGTAAGGACACACATCTTTTACCAAGAGTTTATTTGAATGATGGCAAAGCAAATTTTAAAAAATTGGAAGGTGCATTTAATAATATTTATGTAACGCAATCCTGTGTTGTGCCTTTCGATTTTAACGGCGATGGCTTTGTTGATTTGTTTATTGGCGGAAGAACTGTGCCCTCGGAATATGGTAAAACACCGCAATCGTATTTATTACAAAATGATGGCACCGGAAAATTTATTGATGTTACAGAAAAATATTCAAAAGAACTTTCAAACATTGGAATGGTCACCAACGCAGTATGGGTTGATATTAATAAAGACGGGCAAAAAGATTTAATTGTTTCCTGCGAGTGGGGCGGTATTTATGCGTTCATCAAAAATAAAAATTCATTCACTAAAAAAACATTGACAGATAAAAATGGCTGGTGGAATTTTATTTTACCTGTTGATATAAATAATGACGGGAACATTGATTTGATTGCCGGAAACCTTGGCTTGAATTCGCGTTTGCATGCAAGCGATAAAGAGCCTGTACGCTTGTATTATAACGATTTTGATGGTAACGGAATAAAAGAACAAATTTTAACCTACTACGTGCAGGGAAAAGAAATACCATTTTTAGGAGAAGAAGAATTAACCAAACAATTACCTGGCCTTAAACGCAAATTTTTATATGCTGCAGATTTTGCAAAAGCATCGTTGGAAGAAATTTTTTCGAAAGAAAAATTAACATCATCGAAATTGTTAACTGCCGGTTATTTTCCGAATGCTGTTTTAATAAATCATGGTAATTTAAATTTTACCACTGAGGAATTACCATGGGAAGCACAGTTAAGCCAGTACCGCGATGCCATTGTTGTTGATGCCAACGGCGATAATCTGCCCGATATTTTATTGGCTGGAAATTATTACGATAATAATATTCAGATGGGAAGATATGATGCCGATTACGGAACAATCCTCATCAACAAAGGCAACGGGAAATTTGAAACATCAAGTTTGAACGGCCTGCAAATTAAAGGTCAGGTACGAAAAATAAAATCAATCAAAATAAAAAATCAACCAAGTTTTATTTTGGCAAAGAATAATGATTCTGTTCAGATCATTCAATTTAAAAAACCGGATACTTTAAAACGGTAACCCATTTTGTTGTGTCGGTTTCTCTGTTGCGATCGGTAATCAATAATTGAAACGGAATGGCCGGCGAAACTTTGCCATAATCTTTTGCATAATTTTTTAAAGCATTTAAACCATCAGCAATAGCTGTGTTGCCACCCATTAATTTAGCTTCCAGAATATTTCCAAGTATCATTTTTTTAATAACAATATTGCCTTTAACAGGAATATCTTTTAACAAAGGAATGGCAACCATTGCCTCATATTTATTTTCTTCGTTGATGTGAATGTTCAGCATCGGATAATCTTTTATAACACCGCCATTTGCTGCAATATGTTGTTTTAAAATATTAATCAGTTCATCAACTTCTTTGTTGGCAGGATAATGATCGAAAGATTTTTTTGTGGAGATAAGTGTTGAATCTTTAACCTTTGTTTCAACAATATTTAATCCGTAAATATTTTTTTTATCCTCGGCAAACTGTTTGAATGATTCTAAAATAATTTCTGATTGTTTTTTTAATGCCAACGCTTTAAAATAATCAGCCACCCTTTTTACCGGATTATAACTCGATGCATAAGATTGGTATTGCAATTGGATGGCCGAGCTATTATTTTTTAAAAGGATTGAATTGATATCGCCTGCTATTTTTATATTCCCTGTTTCTGCACTTAGCGTAATGCCTAATAAATTATTTTTAAGGATTGAATATTTGATATTTTGAAATGATAAGCTGCTGTCGTTTTTTATTTCGCCCGGCCACCATTTTCTGATGATATCAGTTCTGCCAAATAACCGCGAAACAGATGCCGACGGGCAATTGATTGTTTTATATCCGGCAACAGTTACGGAAGATGGAATAAACAAAAAAGTAGAAACAGTTGCAATCGTTACAGCAATAATCAAAATAAAAAATCCTTTTTTCATCAGCATAAAAATTAGTTCACAAAATAAGTATTATCACATCAAAAAAAATGATAAAAATTAAACCCCGTGGCAATTATAAATTGTATTTTAGCCAATCATTTTAATGGTTTGTTTTATGAACAAGAAACTGCTTGCCTTTTGCCTGTTTATTAT
>DATAMD010000027.1:0-2024 GCA_036260755.1 Chitinophagaceae bacterium
CATCCCGTTCGTTGCAGCCTAAATATTTGTTTGCATCAATCTGGGAAGATCAATCCGGTAGTTTTTTATTGTGGAATATTTGGCATTGCGTGTTGGGATGGGTATTGATTTGGAGATCGAAAGATTGGGAAGCACCTGTGATGACGGCCGTAAACTTTGCTCAGTTCTGCATTGCAACCATGCTGATTGGCATTTATTTTTTTGGAACAAAATTGGGTAACAATCCGTTTATTTTATGGAGAGATAATATGCCCGATCTGCCCATATTCAGCGATCCAAATTATTTGCAATTGCCCCGTGTGCATGAGGGCAACGACCTGAATACTTTATTGCAGAATTACTGGATGGTAATTCATCCGCCGGTATTATTTTTAGGATTTGCATCAACCATTATTCCGTTTGCGTATGCTTATGCCGGGTTAATCAATAAAAGACATGATTGGATAAAAATAGTTTTACCATGGGCATCTTTTTCGGCTGCAGTTTTAGGTACCGGAATTATGATGGGTGCAGCATGGGCTTACGAAAGTTTATCATTTGGCGGTTATTGGGCATGGGATCCGGTAGAAAATGCATCGCTTGTTCCATGGTTAACTTTAATTGCAGGATTGCACTGCAATCTAGTTTATGAGAAGACCGGTTATTCGTTGCGCAGTACCTATCTTTTTTATATCATCACTTTTATTTTGGTTTTATATTCCACTTTCTTAACAAGAAGCGGAATATTGGGCGATACATCGGTGCATGCTTTTGTGGGATCGGATATGACCGTTCAATTAGTTTCATTTGTATTGGTATTTTTTGTGCCGATCATGATCTTATTTTTCATGCGGTATAAATCTATTCCTTCCATCGTAAAAGAGGAAAGCACTTACAGCCGTGAGTTCTGGATGTTTATCGGTTCGCTGGTTTTATTTTTAGCAGCCATCATCATCACTGCAAAAACATCTGTTCCTGTTTATAATAAAATATTCGGTACCAACATTGCACCTTCCGAAGATCCGGTATTTGCATACAATCAAATTCAAATTTTTGTTGCTATTATTCTTGGCTTATTAACAGCAACGGTTCAATATTTTAAATTTAAAGAAACATCAAACAGTTATTTCGGAAAGAAGATTTGGTTGCCAACTTTAATTGCATTGCTGATTAGTGTTGCGATAAGTTTATTTGGCAATATTGATTTTACAAAAAAAGGAATTGGGTTTTTAGGAGCCATTCATGTTGCCATTTTTGCTTCGGTTTATGCAGTTGTTGCAAACACAGCATATATGTTTATTGTGTTGAAAGGAAAGAGTAAGATATCGGGTTCGTCGGTTGCGCATATTGGTTTTGGATTGGTTTTGCTGGGTATTTTAATTTCGTCGGCCAAGAAAGATGTGTTAAGTAAAAACACCACAGGCATTACTGTTTTCAGAAAAGATAAGAATGAAGATCCTGCCGAAAATATTACTTTGTTTAAAGCACTGCCAACCGATATGGGAAGATATACGGTAACTTATGTGCAGGACTCGTTTAATGTAAGAGAACGCAAACGTTTTTTTGAAATTGATTTTAAATCGAAAGACGGTAAAGATCATTTTAAATTATATCCCGATCTGATTAAAGGAAATAAAGGCATGGAAGGTTATTCGGCCAACCCATCTTCGCAACATTATTGGTACAAAGATATTTTTGTTTATATTTCTGCATTTCAGGAAAATAATAAGGCCGATACTTCTACTTACCGAAATAAAGAATTAAAAGTTGGCGACACTTTGTATTACAGTAATGGATTGATGATTTTGAATAAAGTTTCTAAAAATCCTGTTGAACAAAAAGCAAGATTTGATGCCGATGAGTTGGCTGTATTCCTTGATTTTACTGTTATTTCGAAGGATGGGAGAAGATATGCTGCATATCCCGGCGTTGCAGTAAAAGGCAATAACCTGCGCTCTATTCCGGATACCGTTAAATCGCAAAGCCTGGCTTTAAAGTTTAATAGAATCACCGATCAGAATGTTGGCAAATTTGAAGTAGGAATA
>DATAMD010000048.1:0-3241 GCA_036260755.1 Chitinophagaceae bacterium
GATTCCCGATTCCCGACTTACGATTTGCGTTGATTTCGAAAAAATCACTTTTCCGCTGATGCTTCGGCCATGTAAACAAGGCGATTATTTTTATCCGTTGGGTATGCAAAAGAAAAAGAAGTTGAATCGTTTTTTTATTGATCAAAAATTATCTGCAACCGATAAAGAAAGAGTTTGGGTAATTGAAAGCAATAAAAAAATTGTTTGGGTAATTGGGTTAAGAATTGACGATAGGTTTAAAATAACAACCGCTACAAAAAATATCTTGAAGATGGATTTTCGTTTGAAAAATTAATTTATTAAAAAAAAATTTTGCTGAATATTGATCAAAGCGTTGAAGTGTGCGACGCAACGGCAGCTTGGCTTTGCACCAAGTTTGTAACATAAAAAATACAATTATTTTAAGACTCGATAAATTTAATTTCAAACTTTTGCAACTCGTTTAATACCGGTTCGTAAATATTTGGAACAACGGGGATGTGCAAACCTGCTTCAGTAATTTTTTGTTCTAAAATTAATTTTGCTGCAATGCCCAAAGGAAGCCCAACTGTTTTTGCCATTGCGGTTCTTAAACTGTCATCACCTTTTACAATCAAGCTGCTGTTGATTGTTTTTTGTTTGCCGTCAACTTCGTATTCAAATTCGTGCAGCATCACAATCATGTCTTTATCGGTTTTTTGTAACACTAATTTTTTCTCTAATAAAATTTGCAATACATCGGCAGCACTGCATTCGTTGGCATTAATTAATTCATCATCAAACAATCCAAAATATTTTAATTGAATAATAACATCCTCTTTTTTTGAAGCTTCCATCAAAATATTTTGTACATGATGTTCGCTAAAATATTGTTTAAAGAACTGATGAAAACTTATGCCGTTTGTTTGATATTTTTTTTCTTCATCGGTTAATTTTAAATCAACAATATATTTCCATCCATCACAAAACGAAGGATAGCGCAATGTTGTGCGGATAAAGGTTTCGGCTTCTTCTAATTGATAGAGCGGAATATAACTTAACGAATCTCGGTTGGGATAATATGCTAAATTTCCTAATCCATTAATTTTAACCTGGGGGCATTGTTGAAATAAGTCATGGTATTTTTTTTCAACGGTTTTATTTTGTTCTTTATAAATGGCGCCTGCTTTCCCGGCAAGCACCACATTGCGCGGGTTCCAGCTTATTTTATAATGCCATGGATTGTTATCGCTTTCGGGTGCAACCAATCCGCCGCAATGAGATTTGAATGAAATTATTTTACCGCCATCATTTTTAATACGATGAATAATTTGCATGGCACTCATGTGATCGATGCCGGGATCTAATCCCATCTCGCATAAAAATAATAATCCATCATTTTTAATTTTTGATGCTGAATTTTTAATTCTTTCATCAACATAAGAAGCAGTGAGCAAATGTTTTTTAAATTCGATGCAATCCAATGCCACCAGATAATGCAGCGATGGCGGCATCATCGAAATAACAATATCGGCTTGTGCAATTAATTGTTTTCGTTCTGCATCGTTAGTAATGTTAAGCTGAACGGCTTTAACCAATTCATGTTCACCAACTTTTAATTGTGCAGCTTCAACATCATTATCGGCAACGGTTACTTTCCAGTTTTTTTCGGTAGCAATCGTTTTTAAATAATCTATTAAGACTGTGGCAGATTTTCCTGCACCAAAAAGAAGGATATGTTTCATCAATCAAATATACTTGTTCGGTATTAGTTTTATGATCCAAGATGAATAATCATTGATGTTAAAGCAGCACAGAAATTGTTTCGAAAAAATCAACTTATTCCATACCTCACAACTGTGGATAAAACCCTTTAAAAAACCCCGATTTTATATGCTTTTTACGGCTGTAAAAGGCTATCTTCGCAAGCCTCCTGAAACGAGGCGGAATTCATCTCACTATTACTCAAAAAATTCAGTTTAGAAAAGATACATGGAAGAAAATCTGCTACCGGAAAAAACAAGCGATAATGATCGCATTATACAGGTAAATATCGAAGAACAAATGAAGACTGCCTACATCGATTATTCGATGTCGGTAATTGTAGGACGTGCATTACCTGATGTTCGCGATGGCTTTAAACCCGTTCACCGCCGTGTTTTATATGCGATGAACGAATTAGGCAATAACAGCAACAAAGCATATAAAAAATCGGCTCGTATTGTTGGTGAAGTGATGGGTAAATACCATCCGCATGGCGATGCCTCGATTTACGATACTGTTGTACGTATGGCACAGGAATGGACCATGCGTTATATGTTGGTAGATGGACAAGGTAATTTTGGTAACCAGGATGGCGATCCGCCGGCAGCCATGCGTTATACCGAAGTTCGTTTACAACGTTTGGCAGAAGCAATGCTGGATGATATCGAAAAAGAAACTGTTGACTTTCAACTAAACTTCGATGATTCATTACAGGAGCCAAGCGTTCTTCCAACAAGAATACCGCAATTATTGGTAAATGGTTCTTCGGGCATTGCCGTAGGTATGGCAACCAATATGATGCCTCATAATTTAAGCGAGGTAGTTGATGGTTGTATTGCCTATATCGATAACCATGATATAACCATTGATGAATTAATAAAATATGTTAAGGCTCCGGATTTTCCTACAGGTGGTATCATTTATGGAATGGAAGGAGTGAAGCAGGCTTTGCTGACAGGAAGAGGAAGATTGGTATTGCGCGGTAAATGCCATGTTGATACAAAAGCAAGCGGCAGAGAACAAATCGTAATTACCGAAGTTCCTTATCAGGTAAACAGAGATATGCTGACTGATAAAATCGGTCAGTTGGTAAATGCCAAAACCATCGAAGGTATTGCGCATGTAAACAACGAAAGTAATAACCGCGAAGGAACCAGAATTGTAATTGATTTGAAGAGAGATGTGGTAGCACAGGTTATCATCAATCAAATTTATAAATATACCGAACTGCAAACCAGTTATGGTATTAATAATGTTGCTTTAACAAAAGGCCGTCCGAAGATTTTAAATCTCAGAGATCTGATTGTTGAATTTGTAGAATTCAGAATGGATGTTGTTATTCGCCGTGCAAAATTCGAATTACGCAAAGCACAGGAAAAAGCACATATTTTAGAAGGCTATCTCAAAGCATTGGATCATTTGGATGAAGTGATTAGTTTAATTCGCGCCAGCAGAACTCCTGATGAAGCTAAAATAGCATTGCAAAAAAGAAGCAAAGAAGAAAAATGGTATTTGCGAG
>DATAMD010000216.1:0-11712 GCA_036260755.1 Chitinophagaceae bacterium
CCGAAGTTTGGGAAATAACCAACGCGTTGGAACCTCAAAAAATAAATGCATCATTCAATAATAATCAAACAAATTTTAATAACGATGCATCGCAGTTAAGAGAATATGTTGCTTTTAATAACAGTAATTTTTTAACACCTGTTGCAGTAAATAAAATCAATAATCAAAACCTGCATCAGTCAACACATTCCGATTTAATCATCATTACAAATCCTGCATTGTTAAGCGAAGCAAACCGCTTAGCTGCTTTTCATGCAAAACACGATGGTTATGCGGTAACGGTTGCAACAACCGGTCAAGTCTATAACGAATTTTCTTCGGGAATGCCCGACCCTGCTGCATTACGCGATTTTGTAAAAATGTATTTCGATAAAGCAGGAAACGATTCAACACTTCGCCCAAAATATTTATTATTATTCGGTGCTGCATCTTTCGATTATAAAAACCGCATCAGCAATAACAGCAATCTGGTACCATGTTACGAAAGTTTTATTTCGGTTGATCCGTTGGCAACTTATACCTCGGACGATTTTTTTGGTTTGCTGAATGATAGCGATGATGTAAATATCATATCACCACCATCGTTGCTCGATATCGGTATCGGAAGATTGCCCGCAAGAAATTTGAATGAAGCAAAAATAATGGTCGATAAAATTATTCGTTATCATTCGCCGCAAGGTTTTGGACCATGGCGCAATCAAATGGTTTTTGTTGCCGATGATAAAGACAACGATCTGCATGTGCAGGATGCAGAAATTATTTCGGCCGATGCAACAACTACCAATCCGTTATTCAATCAAAATAAAATTTATTTAGATGCGTATAAAATGGTAAGCGGCAGTGGTGGCAGCCGTTACCCCGATGTAAATGCAGCCATTGTTAACCGTGTTTTTGATGGATCGGTTTTATTTAATTATAACGGTCATGGCGGTTATCAGCAATTATCGGGTTCTGCGATCCTCACAAAAACCGAATTGCAGCAATTTAATAACCCCAATAAACTTCCGTTGTTTATTACGGCCACTTGTGATTTTGCGCCGTATGATGATCCTACAAAAAATTCGTTGGGCATTGCTTTATTGGATAACGACAGTACCGGCGCTATTGCATTAATGACAACAACACGTGATGTGTTTGCAGCAAGTAATTTAGTGTTGAATGATAATTTTGCAAAGATCGCTTTGCAGCCCGATGCCGGCGGGAAATATTTAAGCTTAGGCGAAGCTGTAAAACGCACAAAAAATTATACCTATCAAACTTATGGCGATGTGTACAACAACAGAAAATTTGTTTTGCTGGGCGATCCTGCCATGAAGTTAGCATTCCCCGAATGGAAATTGCAACTTACCACCATCAACAATAAAAACATAACAAATAACGATACTTTAAAAGCATTGAATAAATATGTTTTTACCGGAAAAGTTACCGATGCATCAGGAAATTTCAGAAACGATTTTAACGGAACCGTGTATGTTGCCGTGTTCGATAAACCGCAGCAGGTAAGCACGCTGGGCAACGATCCTGCCAGTGTGGTAATGCCCTTCACCACACAAACAAATGTGTTGTACAAAGGAATATCCACCGCAAAAAATGGTTTGTTCAATTTTACTTTTATTGTTCCCAAAGATATCAGTTATCAAACCGGGAAAGGAAGAATAAGTTTATATGCAAACGATTCGCTGCACGATGCCAATGGTGTTTCTGCTTCATTTTTTATTGGCGGTGCAGGCAATATTATTTCGGCCGATACAAGCGGCCCCATCATTCAACCATACATCAATGATACCACTTTTAAAAATGGCGGATTAACCGATGAAAACCCGGTGCTGTTAATTAATTTATTTGATTCATCAGGCATTAATACGGTAGGCACAGGCATTGGTCACGACATCACCGCAGTGATCGATGGCGATGAAAAAAATATAATTGTGCTGAATAATTTTTATTCCGCAGTGGCAAACAGTTATCAGCAGGGACAAGTATTGTATCAATTACCAACATTAACGCCGGGCAAACATTCAATCAAAATAAAAGCATGGGATGTGTTGGATAATTCCGGCGAAGCTGTGATTGATTTTGTGGTGATGAATAAAAACAAATTGCAAATAAAAAACCTGTATAATTATCCAAATCCTTTTTCTGCATCAACCACATTTTCGTTCGAGCATAATCAGCCCGGTATTGATTTGAATATTGTGATTGATATTTTTGATTTGAATGGAAAAAGGGTCGATCAAATTAAACGCAGCATCAACGATGCAGGCAACAGGATTATCGGCATTGAATGGAACGGCAGGAACGAAATTGGCAGAAAAATGATGAGAGGTGTGTATATTTATCGTATAATTGTATCATCAACCAATGGCGTTGCAACGGCAACACAAAAATTAATTGCTCTATAAAAATATCGAATGGTATTATTTCTACGTTAATTATTTATCAGGGTTTACATTAGATCTTTTTGGAAATTAATGCTTCGACAAGCTCAGCAAGACATGCCGAACGCAAAATTGATGTCATCTTGAGCCTGTCGAAAGATGATTGTCGTAATTTCTGAAGAAGTCTATCAGCCCACAACAGAGCAACCATTTTTTATTAAAAATTTTTTTCATGAAAAAACATTCATATAAGAATGCCATTCTAAGTTTTGTGATAACCGGTTTATTTTATTCGGCATCAATGGCACAAAATACCGATCCCGTTAATGTGGTTACTACCGCAGTGCCTTTTTTGCGAATATCGGCCGATGCAAAGGCAGGCGGCATGGGCGATGCAGGCATTGCAACAGAAGCCGATGTAAATGCACCGTTTTGGAATCTGGCCAAGACACCGTTTAATAAACCCGGTACTGCTGTTGGTTTTACCTACACACCCTGGTTAAAAGATTTGGGATTGAATGATGTGTATCTCGCAAGCCTTTCTGCGTTTAGAAAAACCGACGACGAGAACCAGGCATTCTCTACTTCGATCCGATATTTTAGTTTAGGAAATATTCAGTTTACAGATTATGCGGGCAATTTATTAAACTCATATAACCCTAAAGAATTTTCTATCGACTTTGGTTATTCAAGAAAATTATCACCCAACTTAGGATTAGGTGTGGCATTGCGTTATATTAATTCATCATTGGTTACCGGAACCGTGAATGGTGTAAGTTATAAAGCCGGAAATGCAGTGGCAGGTGATGTTTCGTTGTTTTACACAACAAATGATAAAACCGGAGGCGGATTAAATTGGGGTGTTACATTAACCAACCTTGGTTCAAAAATTGGTTATACCAACGATGCGCAGAATAAAGATTTTATTCCGGCTAATTTAGGATTGGGAGTTGCCTATACCAGTGTTTTTGATGATGCCAGCAAAATGATTTTTGCCTTAGACCTTAATAAATTATTAGTGCCTGCAGCACCTGTTGCTCAAAACAATCCGCCTAGTTCTGCCGATTCGGCAAAGCTTGCTGCTTACCGCAGCAGCAGTGTAATGAGCAGTTGGCTAAAATCTTTTGCTGATGGAACCAATCAGGTAAAATCATTTCAGGCTTCATTGGGTGCCGAATATAGTTATATGAACCAGTTTATGCTGCGTGCAGGATATTACTACGAGAGTTCTGAAAGAGGCAATCGCAAATATTTTTCGGTAGGGGTTGGATTAAGATACGAATCCATCGGTATTAATTTCTCGTATTTAGTTCCATCGGGTAATGGTGTTACACGCAATCCGTTATCGAATACCATAAGATTGGGATTAAATTTCGATCTGGAAAAAATGGATGAAGTGCATAAGAATTAACACCTAAGCCTTCCGTCTCTAGCATGCAGTAGAGGGAGACTATACCTCATCCCAACCCTTCTCCTGAAGGAGAAGGGCAAGAAGGTGTCGTAGAAAATTGTTTGGGTAAAATAATAATCATTTCTAATAATAAATATCTAATATGCGAGTAGGTTCGGGAGTAGATTTTCATCAATTGGCAGAAGGAAGAGATTTGTGGATTGGCGGTGTAAAAATTCCGCATCATAAAGGCGCTTTGGGGCATAGTGATGCCGATGTGTTGCTGCACGCCATTTGTGATGCCCTGTTAGGTGCTGCCTGTCTCGGTGATATTGGTGTCCATTTTCCTGATACCTCGGCCGAATATAAAAATATCGACAGTAAAATTTTATTGGCTAAAATAGTTGAGTTGATAAAAAACGAAGGATATACCATTGGCAATATTGATACTACGCTTTGCCTGCAAGCCCCTAAAATAAAACCTTATGTATCTCAGATGCAGCAGGTGATAGCAGAAATCTGTAACATTACCGTAAAAGATATTTCTATTAAAGCAACCACTACCGAAACTATGGGCTTTGTGGGAAGGGAAGAAGGGTTGATGGCTTATGCAACGGTGTTGTTGACCCAAGGGGTTGATGGTTGATGGTCAATGGTCGAAGGTCAACAAAATATAAAGCGTAAAGATGAGTTGAATGAATACCAAATATGAAATCAAAACCCGGTATGTCAGGTTTGAGCTTGTCGAAACCAATTGTAAAAAACTAAAGAAAGAAAAACTAAAAACTAAATCGTTATAATTCAGGATTAATCTAATTTCATTACGCAACTTAATTTTATAAAAATTAATTCGTGTAATTCGCAGAAATTCGTGTAATAAAAAATAAATACCCAACACCGGCAACCAGCAACCTGCAACTTGTAACCAGCAATCATGAACCCCATTACTGAAATTAAAGCCACCTGGCACACTATCCCAAGCGAAGTGCAGCGTTTTTTAAAAAGGGCATTGGCTATTTTTATTGTCTGGAAACTGATCTATCATTTGTTTTTATTTAACGGAAGGGTGATTGATAAACCTTTAACCGATTGGAGTACAATAGGAGCCGAAAAAATTATGCAGGTCTTTTATCCCGGCAGCAGGCTGATGGTAAAAGAAGAATGTACTTATCCTACAGAAACACCAACAGAATTAGTTTGCTTTGATTTTATAGTTTTAAACGGAAAAAAAATTGTAGGGGTCGCAGATCCATGTAATGCTTTAGAGTTATATATTTTGTATATAGGTTTTCTGATGTCATTTCCTTCTTCTTTAAAACGAGTATTTGCATTCTCTGTTATTGGTATTGTTGTAATCTACTTATCAAATATTATTCGTTTAGCCACATTGGCAGCTATGAATATGCACTGTATAAATGCAGTGGATATGGCACATCATTATGTGTTTAAGATGCTGGTATATGCAATTATTTTTGGATTATGGGTATTGTTTAATAAGGATTGGATTAAAAGAAAAAAAGATGCTTAAAAAATATATACCTTTTATCATTTTCCTAAGCCTACTCTTGTTGTCATGGTTGATAGAAATGTTTATTGGTGAAGGTCATTTGAGCAATTACAATTATCTATATTTAACCGAACATAAATTTTTGCGTTTTTGTATAAAAGGAAGTCATGCTTTTTTATTTTTTTGCTTAGGATATGTTGGTTTGTCACAACTTTCTGTTCAATGGGCTAAAACTTTGTGGTTATATTGGTATGCAATTGCTTTTTTTGTAGCTGCTGTAAGAGTTGTATTAGATATTATTCTTGGTCATTATCTTAATGAGAATATTGTATCAGTTTTAGGTATGTTTTATTATCTTAATATAACTCCGATACCTTATTTTGTTTTATTGGTATTAGCCATGATAGCGAAGAGAAAACAAGAAAACAGATAGTTTATAGTTTAGACTAAAGGTATAAGGCTCACACCTTCGCTATGACGTTCGTACCCGTCATTTCGAAGAAACGAAGGCTGGAGTAAGTGTAGGGGCCTCTCCCAGAAAAGGAAACATCATCACGTGGCTTAAATAAAATGATGATTGAAGGATGAAACGTTATTTTAAAATGATGTTTATTAAATGCAACACGCAAGTTAAAACGTGGTGATCTGTTGTTATGGAACGTGTTTTAATGGGCAGATAGCCATAGCCTTGAGGGAATGTAGATGGTTAATGGCTCATAGGGTATGGTTAGGTTTCAAAGCTTCGCTATGACAATTGCAGGGGTTTGCCGCTTTGCAATGGCCTATCGTAGGATGTTTACAATTTTTTATCCTGCAACTCCTCATAAATACAGGTACAGTCTGTAAGCAAGCTGCTATCGTATGCGGTAGAATGCCTTAGTGGTGCGGCCTTAAAATAATCGGCGACGGGACTAATGGCCGTGTTAATAACCGGATTTAATTTCTTAAAGAGTCCTCGCGGGTCAGTGCATAACTCTTCATATTGAATGAGCAGGCCGTTGGAGGGTAAATGCTTCAATGTATAAGTATAATAGTTTTTCCATATCAACAGCCAGTAATTGATGGAATTAGTTGAAAATGCCGACAGTTCGGCTAAAGCATCGGTATTTTCGAATAAAAATGGTTTATGTCCCAATCCAAACTCGAAGTGCCCCAAATTGTTCATATACTCGAGTGCAAAAGGCTCTTTTTGCTGTAAGTTGCAAAAATGATTATGCTGATGCAACAAAGAATAAGCATGCTGCAGAGGTTCCCTGAAAGGTATCAATAAGGTTGATTTAGGGAAAGCTTGCTGTAATGCCTGTAGGCGAAGGGCATTATTGTTATTTTTAGAGAGATACCTTTTCTGGGTGGGTCGGTAAGCACTCTGCAATACCAACTGTACATAAGTTCTAAACTTTTTGATGATGCATGGGCTAACATTGTGGGTGTTTAAATAATCCTGCTGTATATACTCTGCTCCACAAAATGTTTTCCAAAATATTTCGTCAAAAGCTTCGGGGCTTTGGTAGTTGACCATGATGCCATCATCATGGGCCCTTTCTTTTGAGGGGTTATTCTTTTTTCCATAATGCGTTTTCTTCCAGAAATTAGGCATCAATACAAAGGGCATATCTGAATACGTGAGTGAACGGAAAAGATCGGTCTCGTATAAACTCCGCATTAAAATAGTGGTACCGCCGCGGGCAAGTCCCGTGATGAACAGGTGATCTTCTGCAAATATTTTACCTACAGAATTAAAGAACAATTGTTCTATATCAAACGAAAGGCTGGCAGTGCCGGTATTGCCCAGCATGGTACGGTGCAAAAGTTTGGAAAGAAAATTATAATCTGAACTTTGCATACAGTTTTTTAGAAAAATAATAGAGTATATAGGCGGGCACCGAAACAGCTGCTACTTGCCATGAACCCAGATATTTTATTAACCATAGATTCCCGTACCCTATATAGCCTGCAATAAAAACCAATAAAACCAGGAAGCCCGTTACGGCTGCCAGTAATGCAATAATATACCCTGTTTTTATAAAAAGTAAAATGCTATACTGCAACAGTACTTTTTGTTTACGGTTATCATTTGTGTGGCTATTGCCCCATACGCCCAAGACCCTTGTATAACAGACAAACAATTCTTTAGATAGTTTAGTAAAGGGAAAAATATCTGCAAACCTGTAGGTAAGGATGAAGATAATAGTAAAAAATAAGAGGTGCATCAATCTTTTTTTATTTGTTTATGGGCGACAAATTTTGATTTTATTCTCGTAAATAATTTTTTTAAGGGAAGCCATAGCAGTGCGAATATGGCCAGAACAAATGAAAACAAAATCCCTAATACGGTGGCAATCACTCCACCATCCATTCCGGGTCCAAGATATAAAAACATAGTTCTTTTATTTTAGGTTTTCTGTTAAGCAAAATTTACAATCGCCATTTTTTACCAAATAGCGGTTCCATATAGTTAAAGCAATATGATTTTTATCATATCTATTTTCAAATATCCAGATAGGACCATTTTTGTTGGCTCTGATGGTCCGACCACTATCAGACTCGTCTATGAATACATCTCCGTTTGGGAAAATCTTAAGCCTGCCTTGTGTGGGGGTTCTTACGCCAAGCTCTCGCATCATATTACTATAGGGAGTAATAGTGGTATGGGTTGCAAAATCATGGATATAAATATCGTTGCTACCATGCAACAAATAGTCACCTCCTTCACCTCTGATGATATCGTTACCAAATACGCTGATTTTATTGGAATCCAAAAAATCAGGGCAGTGTTGATTCATCCAGGGACCAGTTTGCAGCCAAGTGATTTTATTGGTAGAGGGGCGATAGAGAAACACAGTACTTTTATGTCGTAAACTTATCAATAGATCGCCTTTTTGCCAATATGGTGAAGAATACAGGGCCGGCCTAACCTCATTTAGATGTGCTAGATCTTCATCAACTATCCCTATTCCTAAAAGCAAAGCGCTATAGCCGTTTTCCAATAATATTTGTAGGACGGATTTTTGAAACAATATTTTCCCATCTATGGATATTTGGGTAATGGCCTCATTCTGAATATTCTTACCAATTGGTAATTGTGTATATACTATATTTTGTTCTTTTATTACCGTAGGTACCCAAATATTACCTTCAGCATCAGTTTCTATAGAATGGTGGGGTAATATCCGTTTTGACCAAACTAGTTTGGAAAGGGAATCAATTTTTACTATATATTCAAATGTTTCCCCTCCATCCCATCCAGTAGAAAAAACAACGGTGCCATCCTTGCTTAAATGAGGATGAACTACTTGGCTTTTCTTGGAAAGATGCAGTGTCGCTAAGAGAGGTGTCCAAGTATAAATAGTTTGTCCATTTTCAACAGCGATGAGCTTTATAATGTATTGTTGGATATTCTTATCATAAACACTTTCCAATATAAACCCAGTGTCTGTAAATTGCTTATAAAAATAAGTAAAACCATTAGGGACATACTTTTTGTTAATTAAGGGAAGATCATAACCCAAGATTAAATTTAATGAATGGTATACCAGAGCAGGATATTCGGCTATATTTTTTAAATAGTACCCCCATTTACCCATTTTTTTTCCACCAAGATATTGATGCCTTAGAGCTCCCAAAAGCAATACTGATAATCCAACAAAACAAATCATTAATAATAAAAAATACCGGACATTTATTTTTTTATCTAATAGCTTACTCCACTTCATTTGTATCGTTTATTAAACCATAGGTTCATTGTTAAAACAATTACTTGCTGTGTTAGATCATAAAATGGCTTTAAAGTTTAAACGCTTATCAGGCATTTAAATTTTTTTACTGAATCATCAGCTAAAACCAATGAAATTTTTACCCAATGCCTGTAGTATAGTTATAGTCATATAACAAAATTAGATAACAACGGTTATTAGATGGTAGTAATTATAGGTAGGTGCTGTTTTTTTACCGATAAGGGCACATCGGCCTCCAGAAGGGGAGGAATGTTATGGTGAAGAAAAAGCAGAGGGTTATGTCAATGCTGAGACTCCCGAAGCGTGGTGTGGTGAACGGAATGGCTTTATTGGAAGGAATCACCCTTCGAGAGCCTCAAGGTTGACAGTTCGTTCGTCTTTAAGTCCGTCATTTCGAAGAAACAAAGGGTGAGTTTGTGTGTGGGCGTGGCTGAGAAATCTCATATACTAAGATACGCGGCTCAGGTTCAAGACTCAGGGTTCACGGTTTGTAAATAACAGCTTTACAAACAAATCTTTTATTTTTTCAATAATATTTCCCGTTTGCGGAACAAATTGTGCAGGCTATGTCGTTCTCAGCATTGACTTTATACATAAAGAAAAATCGGTAGCTCCTTTGAGATAATAATAAGTTATATAAAATGGTTGGCATGAAAATAGTTTGCTTAAATGTGCTGTTTAATTGATTTGCAACTGATGGTTATTTGCTTCTTGATTTAGTCGTACCCGCTTCATATCAAGTCCACTAATTAGTGGACTTGATATGAAGAAAACAGGAATCAGGTATTGATAAAACATGAATAAATAGTGTTATATTTGTACTGCAAAGACGGCTATATGGCAAGGCAGCAAAACATAAAATTTGTTGGCAGTAAAGGTAATTTGATATTTTATAAACGACAGGGCGGTTATTATATCCGCACTAAACCTGCTGTTGTAAAACAAAGTAGAGCTACCCGTAACTGTGCAAACAATTTCGGCAAAGCCTCACGATTAGCGAAGACCATTCGTTTGTGTGCCATGCCGCTATTGCCTCTACAACCAAACAGGGTTTTAATTAATCGATTAAACAAAGCTGTATATGCCTGTTTATGCAAGAAGGATTTAACTACTGCTGAAGCCTTACTTTTTATTGAGGGTTTTGAGTTTAACGAAAAAAGTAAACTGACTGAACGATTTAAAATAAATGCTCCGGCACCTGTTGTAAATAGTAAGGGTGTTACTGTTCAATTGCCTGCATTTACTGCAAAACAACAAATAGCGGCACCTGCATATACGCAAAAAATAACTGTAAAAATAACAGCAGCAAGTATCAATTTTAAAAATCCTGCCGTATCCAGCAGCAATCATGTTGAGCTTACAATTAATTACAACAATACCATTACAGCTACACAGGAAATACAGATTCCGCTGATTACCGGCAAAGGATTCTTACTATTATTGATAATGGCATTAGAATATGAAACTGCTAAAAATAAAATATCAAAAACAGTTACCGATCTGCGGTGGATGCCCGCAGGTGTTATACATGCAGTAATAGTATGAATGAAAGCCCAAAATGAATAGATACGCTGATAACCACATTTAAAACAGATACTTAATGGTAACTTCGTTACCAACTTGTTAAAATTAAAAAATACAGCGCCTGCCAACTGTTTGAAATATTTTTTTTAAAAGCTGTTTAAAAACCCATAAAAGAAAAACCGGCAAGGCCGGGTTTTTTTAATAACTGCATCATTCCCGCAGTATCACATCTCACATCTTACTTTTTACATCTTACATCTCACACCCCCAAAAAAACATCAATTAATTTATCAACAACTCCGATAATTGACTTTGTTTATGTATTGGTATAACCCCTATATTTGCACACGTTAAAAACAGATAGCTTAACCGGTTATTTTACCCCCCCCTCTTAATTTTCGACCGGTATAAATATTTGTTTTATAGATATTTGCGATAATTTTACCAGATAAACGATAGTTGCTCCGGCAGGGAGTCGGCTCGAGGAAATAAATGACCGGGTTTTATTATTGTGCAATAATAATTTATATAAATTTAACTCAATTGTGACTGAGAGTAGCGAAGCTGTGGGAGCACCTATGCTACACAGGGAAACGTCTTCGCGAGACTTAAACGAAAAGATGGTTTAAGATGCAATGTTTAATACCTGATGATGTTTATTTAAAGCTCAAATGCAAGTGAAGCCGTGGTGATCTGTTGCTATGGAACGTGTTTTAATAGGCAGATAGCCACAGCTTTGATTTCCATCATTCATTGATTAATTATTTGCACTGCTACAAACAAAGCATCATTAAACAACATCCATTTCAAAACTTCGCTATGACGACCCGCCGGGGCCCATCCCCGAAGGAAAAACGTCATCACGAGGCTTCAATGAAATGATTGTTAAAGGTTGAAGAGTTTATTTTAAAGTGATGTTTATTGAATACAACACAGCAATTGAAGCCGTGGTGATCTGTTGTTATGGAACGTGTTTTAATGGGTTGTAGCTTTGTAATATATGCTAAAACCCTTTGTTGTACGGGCCTGCAGCAAAAGCAAAATGTTTTTTATTCTTTTTTGCTTGTCCAAAAAAGAAACAAAAAAAGACCCCCGAAAATGATAACAGCCCATTTTCGGGTGGGTACCCTGATGTAGCAGTTGTACTACTGTGACTTCAGCTACTGTACCTTGATGTGT
>DATAMD010000060.1:0-3284 GCA_036260755.1 Chitinophagaceae bacterium
TATTATTTTGCAAGAAACTCCATTAATTATGCTTCCTTATTGGTACAATGGAACGGCCATTCGGATTATGCCAAAAGATGGCAAAATCCCGGCGATGAAAAAATAACCAATGTACCTTCTTTCATCTATCCGATCACTACAACTAACAGGGATGTTTTTTATAACAGCTCTTCTGTGTTGGTTGAAAAGGGAGACCATATCCGTTTGCAGGATATTTCTTTTTCCTATGTATTCAGCGACAATCAACTGAAACAACATCTCCCCTTCAGGAGCCTGCAACTATCCAGTTATATCAACAATATCGGCATTCTCTGGAAAGCAAATAAAGCAGGGCTTGATCCTGATTATTATGCAGGAGGGTTCCCGCTGCCCCTGACCGTTTCATTTGGATTAAAAGCAACATTTTAAAAACAAATCTATTATCATGAAAATTATAAACTTTATCGGTTGCCTCATAGCTGCATCTGTATTATGCAGTTGTAATAAATACTTGGATGCAAAGCCCGACAAGGCATTGGTGGTACCTGCTTCTGTACAGGATTTTCAGGCTATTTTGGATAATACAACTAAAATGAACCGCAGCTACCCCTACTCAACAGAATTAGCTGCCGACAATATCTATATTACTACTGCTGATTTTAACGGACGAACTACTACCGAACGCAATATATATACATGGGGTAAAGATGTATTTAATGATAATGATCGCAACGACTGGTCTCTGTCTTATATTGCTGTGTATTATGCCAATATGGTTTTGGATAATGCGGATGCCCTTGCCGGAACAGGTAATGTAAAAGGTCAGGCTTTATTTTTCAGGTCTTTTGCTTTTTATGAATTATTGCAGGTATTTGCACAGCCTTACGATAAAAACAATGCTGCATCTGTAAAAGGTATTCCTTTACGCCTGACAGCCGATTTAAACCTGCCCACAACAAGGGCCGGGTTACAGCAGTGTTACGACCGGATACTAACGGATACTAAAAAAGCAGTTGGTCTATTACCCCTTACGCAATTATTTACGACCCGCCCGGGCAAAGCTGCTGCTTATGCATTATTGGCAAGAACTTATTTAGCCATGAGTGATTACAGCAATGCGCTGTTGTATGCCGACAGTGCTTTGCAGTTGAATAATACATTGATGGATTTTAATACATTGAATGCTGCTGCGGCTGCACCCATTCCAGTATTGAATACGGAAGACCTGTTTCATTCAGGTTATTATGCAACCGCAGTTGGCCAGTCGGTAGCGAAAATGGACAGCGGGCTATATCAAACTTACGGGCTGAACGATCTAAGGCGTGTTGTGTTTTTTAAGGATAACGGGAACGGGAGTTTTGCCTTTAAGGGAAGCTATGATATATCAGGAATCAATTACAACGGCCTTGCAACTGATGAAATGTATTTGATAAGGGCCGAATGTTTTGCCAGAGCAGGCAATACAAATGCAGCCATGAATGATCTGAATACTTTATTGATTAAAAGATGGAAGGCGGGAACATTTATTACATTCACTGCAACTGATGCCAATGACGCATTGAATAAAATATTAACCGAAAGAAGAAAAGAATTATTAATGCGTGGGCTGCGCTGGACAGATCTGAGAAGGCTGAACAAAGAAACAGCATTTGCAACTACCCTTTCAAGGATAGTAAACGGAACAACTTATACTTTGCCGCCCAATGATCCCGGATATGTGTTCAGGATTCCTCTGTCGGTAATTAATTTTACAGGCATCGAACAAAATCCATAATGACTGATGATAAAATAAAACCGCAAACAAACGGTTTGCGGTTTTATTGTGCTTTTTATTCCTGCCGCTTATAGTGCTTTTGTTGCAATTACCGTCATCTGGCTCAAATCGGGCCGGCTCGAATTTAATGGATCGGCAGGCGCATCAATAACACAGTTTAATCCGCTGCCCGAACAGGTGGGATCCGAGCCTGTAATTAAACTGTAATTGGAAGGATCACTTTCCTGCGCAACAGTGCTGCCGTTGAATTGCCAGTGCTGGTTAAGCAACGGCTTGGATGCATGGTTTGCTGTAAAAGCTACAGCAGCTCCGGCACTCATAAACAAAACAAGAGCGATTAAAACAAATTTTGCTGTTTTCATGGTATTGTTTGCTTTTGCATTCTCGAAAAGCAATAAAAACTTTCGATAAAAAATATTTGCCTACTCTTTTTTACAGGTTTTCGGCTTCGCCTGATTGTACAATAAGTTTATACTGATGATGCAGAAATTATATCGGTTCAAAAAACATTTCAGTTTTAGGGTCAAACATTTTAAGCCAAAGCCTTACAATACTCAATCCTCATCTCTTCACAATCTTAATTCCCTCAAGGCCGGGTGGCCGTCACATTAAAAACACGGTCTGCACCGGCTTCTTTGAAAAAATATGCGTTGCATTTTTTCAATCCCGACTTCGTCGGGAGCGAACCCGCTGAGGCCCGGTTTTCAATGTGGTTGTCAGCACAATTAATAGCAACAGCTTATTTATTGTTGATACTAAAATTTATGCTTATCCCGTTCACTTTTTACATCTCACTCCTAATTCCAACTGCAACCTACAAACAGCAGTAAACAGTTACAAGCGTATTAATACATGTATTTTAATCGGGGAGTTTTACGGTGTGTTGTTTCGTTTACTGTCTGACGTTTCTTCTTAAGGCAGATCTAAAAAGAGGGTTACGCAAAACTGCATCAGCTGGTGAGGTAGGTTTTTATTCATCTGTTTTTTCAAATTCTTTTGATAAAAACATGCAAGTGACAATGTCATTAACCAGCAATGAACTGTAAAGTTTTATATTAAATAAAAAACTTACAGCTATGACTACTCAATCAAACCGCTTTATGTTACTTACTCCCCTGTTTCAAAAATTCATTACCGAATCTTCTTCCGGAAGGCGGCTTACGCCATCTGGCAAACGAATTTCCAAAGGCACTATTGAGCAGTATAAGTGCGTATTAAAATATTTACTCGAATTTGAGCAATTGCAAAACCTGCCTCTGAGAATCCGAATCCTTAATACCTTTTCGCAAAGGGTGCTTCACAGCGAGAAACTCTATTGGAAAAGGTTCTTTAAAAATTTTTCTCACTGGCTTTATCAAAGACCGTGTTACGATTTATATGTTTGCTCTGTTGCCAAAACACTGCGCAGTTTTTTTAATTATTTAAGCAAAGAACAAAGCCTTTCGGTGGGTAATTATCATTTGCTGTTTAAAGTGCCTTCGCAAAAACTGACTCCCGTTGTTTTAGAACCCCATCAACTTAAATTCCTTAT
>DATAMD010000064.1:0-2075 GCA_036260755.1 Chitinophagaceae bacterium
TGGATTATTGGCCGGAAGTTATCCTGCATTATTTCTTTCAGGATTTAAACCCATTGTTGTCTTAAAAGGAAATGCCAATTCGGGGTTTAAGAAAAGTAACCTGCGGAATGTATTGGTGGTTTTTCAATTTACAACTTCAGTAATTCTTATTATCGGAACAATCATTGTTTATAATCAATTGCATTATATACAAACAAAAAAACTCGGTTATAATAAAAATCAGGTGCTTATTATTAACGGCACTGGTGCACTTAATAATAATATTAAATCTTTTAAAAACGAAGTGCTTGCCATGCAGGGTGTAAGCAGTGCCACTATCAGTTCTTTTCTCCCTGTATCCAGTTCTTCGCGTAATGATAACAGTTATTCGAAGGAAGCCGTGATGGATTCGAAAAGCGGGCTCGATCTGCAAACATGGACAGTTGATTATGATTACATTAAAACACTTGGAATGGAAATTGTAAAAGGAAGAAATTTTTCCAGAGAGTTTGGTACCGACTCAAGTGCAGTTTTAATTACAGAAACAACAGCAAAAATTTTAGGATATGCCGACCCGGTAGGGAAAATGATTTACGCACCGCCAAATAATAATGTACCAAGCGCCTCATTAATACCATTGCAAATAATTGGTGTGATAAAAGATTTTCATTTCGAATCGCTACATCAAAATATCGGGCCATTGTGTATGCGGCTTGGCAACAGCAATGATCTGGTATCGTTTAAAATAACAGCGGCAAATACGCAAAGTTTAATTCCTCAGGTAGAAAAAAAATGGAAAGAACTGGCATCTGGAATGCCATTCAGTTATCGTTTTCTTGACGATGCATTTAACGAAATGTACATCAGCGAAAAACGTGTAGGCACTATTGCCATTGTGTTTGCCATCCTTGCGGTATTTGTTGCATGCCTTGGTTTATTTGGACTGGTAACATTTATGGCCGAACAACGTACCAAAGAAATTGGTGTACGAAAAGTATTGGGTGCTTCGGTTGGCAATCTGGTAGCAATGTTGTCGAAAGATTTTTTAAAATTAGTTATCATCTCCACCATCATTGCATTTCCGGTTGCATGGTGGGGCATGCGCAGTTGGTTACAGGATTTTGCATACCGCATCAATATCAGTTGGTGGATATTTTTAGTTGCTGCAATTATTGCATTGGCGGTAGCATTAATTACTATCAGCTTTCAGGCCATCAAAGCGGCAAATGCCAATCCGGTAAAAAGTTTAAGAACAGAATAAATTCATTCACTAATAAACGTATACGAATGCTAAAAAAATATTTTGTTACTACACTACGTTATTTATGGAGGCAAAGATTATTTACCATATTAAATATATTAGGCTTATCAATAAGCATTAGCGCATGTT
Organism: Chitinophagaceae bacterium; assembly: GCA_036260755.1. Taxonomy (GTDB): domain Bacteria; phylum Bacteroidota; class Bacteroidia; order Chitinophagales; family Chitinophagaceae; genus CAIQDX01. The sequence continues at coordinate 1,370 of DATAMD010000064.1, forward strand.
GGGTTATTTATAGAATTATTGATTATGAGTTTAGTTACGAAAGAAAAATTCCAAACAAAGAAAATATCTATAGGCTAATAACAGGATTTATATTCGATGAAAAGGAAAGGTATAACGGAGGAGTATCGAAACCTATGTACCAAGTTATACGTGAACAAATCGGAAATATAGATTTAGTAGTGCCTGTATTTGAACAAAATGTAAAATTGGTTGAAGCTAATAAACTAAATTCAAAGCCTTTAACATTTGAAGATCAAAAAAATATTATAGCTACTGATTCATCATATTTTTCAATGCTGCCATATCATTGGCTGTCTGGTAATAAATTAACTGCATTCAAATCTCCTCAAAGTGTTGTGTTAACCGAAAGCAGAGCTAATCAATATTTTCCAGGTAAAAAGCCCGATGAAATCATTAATGAAACTATTACATATTATTCGCGTAAGGATACTATTAAAAGAATTGTCACAGGCATTGTAGTTCCTGACTTTGACGCACCTACTGAATTTATTGCTAAAGAGTTTTTCAGCTTACCAACAAAGTCTTACGATTTGACAAGCTGGACAAATACTAATGGTTCAGATAAATTGTATTTGCAATTGCAGCCAACAGCTAATACATCTAAAATCATTAAGCAAATTGATGACATTTTATTACAAAAAAGAAAACAATTTCAACAATTACAGGTAAGTGATTTTAAGCTTAA
>DATAMD010000068.1:0-2805 GCA_036260755.1 Chitinophagaceae bacterium
TTGATCCTATTCTTGATTCAGGATAACTTGTGGTTTGCCCTACTGCATTTTGCAGAAGAGCGCCGTTAATATTAATTTCAGGAATGGTATAAGTTATGAGAACAAAAATCCTTGTGATGTTGTTACAAATGTTCCTTTGAAAAATAAAAACAAAGTTGCATTGATATTAAAAGACAATGCAGGAGTAATAAAAAATATTACACTTGAAAAAGAATAATTATCGCCACTTAAAAGAATTAATGAGGTGCTTCATGTCTTCCAATAAAAATTTATTTACAATGGCCAACGAATCTGCATTGGGTGCAGCATCAAAATATAAAGCGCCGCGTAAAAAATGTTTGGCAGAATCGGTTAAAAAAAACTGATTGGCTGTTGCCACATCACCACCCACATTAAAAAACATTCCGTGAATATTATTCGCAGTTTCTATTCTCGATTCATCAATAGAATTGGCTTTCGAATTGTGTTTGTTAGTTAAATTAAATGCATCGTTCAGCAGCTTATCCAATTTATTTTTACCGATTTCCTTATAGCTTACATAAATCCTTCCGTTAAACTGCGGGAAGTTGATATTGATCCACCATGGGTTCTCGGTTGCTTCGCCAAAAAATACAGAATCCTTTACCACACTGGCATACAAAGGATATTCGAAAGTGTAAGGATAACCCGGCCGATCGAATAACTGATACTTTTTTTCCGGAAAATCTATTTTAAAATAACCTTTTGGTTTGGGCGTGTAAGGGCTTTTGCAGGAATAGGCAAGAGGCAAAAGGCATAGGGCATAAGGTATAAGGCGAAAGGCAAGAGGAAAGAAAAATTTCTTCAACTCCCGACTCCCGACTGCCGACTCCCGGCTTCTATCTTTCTTCCTCACTTATTTTCGGCTTGATGGTTATTTTAATTTTATTGATGCGGTTTTTAACTACTTCCAAAACAGTAAACTCAAATTCGGTATAAGGAACAACACGATTAACCGGCGGAATTTCGCCTGCCAGTTCCAATACCAATCCTGCTAAAGAATCGCTTTCGCCTTTTGCATTATCAAAAGTATCAACAGGTAATTCCATTACTTTACAAACATCGTTGATCATGGTTCTTCCTTCAAACACATAATTGTAATCATCTAATTTTTTAAACGGCGTATCTTCTTCATCAAACTCATCTTTAATATCGCCGATAATTTCTTCCATAATATCTTCTAATGTTACAATGCCGCTGGTACCGCCAAACTCATCCACCACCACTGCAAAATGAATATGTTTACTTTGAAATTCGCGCAACAGATCTTCGATCATTTTTTGTTCGTGTACAAAATACGGCTGACGCATTAAAGTGTGCCAGTTAAAATCGGAAGGCTTGTTTAAATGCGGAATCAGATCTTTGGTATGTATCATTCCTATCACTTCATCGAGATCATCTTTGTACACCGGAATGCGGCTGTAATGCAGATCCTCCACGTGTTTCATCAATTCATCAAAATCCGTTTTCTCTTCTATACCGTGTACTTCTAACCGTGCACGCATGATTTGTTTAACCGTGATGTTGCCGAATTTTAAAATGCCTTTTAAAATATTTTTTTCGTTTTCGTTGGTGCCGGTATCGGTAATATCGATGGCATGATATAGTTCTTCGTTGGTAATAGTACCGCTGGTTTTATTGGCTAATTTTTTTTCGATAATATCGCTGTAATTAACCAACCATTTGCTGAGGCCTTTAAAAAGATAATTGATCATTTCAACAATCGGCCCCAATTCTTTTGCAAACCGAACATTGTTTTGAGTTGCCATTACTTTGGGCAACACTTCGGCAAATAATATCAACACAAAAGTTACGCTTGCCACTTTAATGGCAAACTGAAGCCATCCGAAACTTGCATTAATAACAAAAACATCATCGATCACAATATTTGAAATGATGATGATGGCAATGTTTATAAAACTGTTGGCAATTAATAATGATGCTAATAATGTTTTAGGATCTTCGAGGAGGTCAACAATCCGTTTGTACGAATCGTGCTGTTTGGTTTTAAGCAGGTTCACATCTTTATAGGTAAGTGAAAAGAATGCCACTTCCGAACCGCTTACAATAAATGAAATGATTAATAAACAAATTAACAGCACAATCAACACAGTATTGGCCTGTGCATTAATTGCGAGAAGAGGCAGATGATAAAATAAACCCGGGTAAAAATCCAAAACAAAAATTTTTAATGAACAATACTATCAAAAAAAGCCGATTCTTTATCGGCCTTAAATATACTTCACAAAAATATCTTTTTTATTTAGAACGGTAAATTTTCGCCCGGATCAATAATAGGCGGCACATCATCACCAAAACCTTCAACGGTATCAGGCGCTCCATGGTTACCATGACCATCGCCGCGTTTTTCAAGCATTATTAAATTATCGCCCACCACTTCGGTGGCAAATTTTTTATTGCCTTCCTTATCTTCCCAACTGCGTGTACGCAATCTGCCTTCCACATAAATTCAACTTCCTTTGTGCAAATATTTTTGAGCAAGCTCTGCTAATCCGCGCCATAAAACAACCGTATGCCATTCGGTTTGCGAAATTAATTTTCCGGTACGGTCTTTATACGTTTCGGTTGTTGCCAACGGAAATTTTGCCACGCCGATATTACCTTCTAAAAAATCGATATGCGGATCTTTTCCCAAATTGCCAATAAGCATAACTCTGTTAACGCCTCTCATACTTGAAGATTTTATTTCATCTGTCAAAATAGATAATCTTAAAGTTAGCTTTTTTTATAAAAAAAACGAATTAATAAAATAAATTTTGAGACAAT
>DATAMD010000107.1:0-1956 GCA_036260755.1 Chitinophagaceae bacterium
TTCGTGCATTTGCCGCATGGAGCGGATTACGGTTTCAACTCTAAGCCCCGTCATATCTGCAATCATATAGCCAATGTTTTCCCGGATTTAATTTGCGCAAAAAAATATGAGTTTTTCTTTAGGAAAGTGGCTGCACATTTCGTTTTTAAATTTATTGATAGTTTCTTTTATTGGCGTAATACTCCGGTATAAAATAGCATTCTCCCTTCCTTTTATCGATCAAAAATATTTATTGCACGGGCATTCGCATTTTGCTTTTTCGGGTTGGATAACACAAGCATTAATGATATTGCTGGTGCATCATCTTTCGAAATATAAAGAAGATGCTTTTAAAAAATATCATTGGCTATTACTTGCTAATTTAATTGCTGCTTACGGAATGCTGTTGAGTTTTCCTTTGCAGGGATATGGATTTGTGTCCATCAGCTTTTCTACATTATCTATATTTATTTCATATTTTTTTGCAATAAGATTCTGGAAAGATCTAAACATCCTAAACATAAAAAAAATCAGTGTGCTTTGGTTTAGGGCAGCATTGGTGTTTAACGCTCTTTCTTCTCTCGGTGCATTTTTTCTGGCTTTTTTATTGGCAAATAAAATAAACAATCAAAATTTTTATTTAGCGGCCGTTTATTTTTTTCTTCATTTCCAATATAATGGCTGGTTCTTTTTTGCAGGCATGGGATTATTCATTTCACAAATAGAAAATATCGGAACAAATCAAAAGGCATTAAAAATAATTTTCTGGTCATTTGCCTTAGCTTGTTTACCGGCATATTTTTTATCAGCACTATGGTTGCCCATTCCATTTTTAATTTATTTTTTAGTTGTTGTTGCGGCAGTGGCTCAATTTATTGGATGGATATTTTTAATTAAAATAATTATTAAAAATACAGATGCGGTTAATTCATTCTTTTTAAAAAAAGGGCGGTGGTTATTGTTATTGTCGGCAATAGCGCTAACCATCAAACTATTGCTGCAACTGGGTTCTACCATTCCATCATTAAGCAGGCTGGCATTCGGTTTCCGCCCAATTGTTATCGGCTACCTGCATCTTGTTTTATTGGGCGTTACCAGCATTTTTATAATCGGATATGTTGTTGCAAAAGATTTTTTATCCATCAACAAATCTTTTATCAAGAGTAGTTATGTTTTTGTAACAGGAATAATCATTAACGAAATTTTACTGATGATACAAGGAGTTGCAGGAATGATTTATGTGGGGATTCCATTCATCAACGAATTATTATTAGGTGCAGCTATCATAATGTTTGGCGGTTTATTATGGATGAATTGGCGAATTAAATATTGATATGATTTATGTTTTTAGAAAAAATTTTATTACGGTGCAGGTTATTTAGTTTTTGATGATTTGAATCATAATCGAAGAAATGCAGTGCGCTAATCTTTACATTAAATTAAACAACATGAAAAACATTTCACAAGAAACTTTAAAAAACATTGCACTGGAACATCATGAAATAATTTCTGTTCTGGAAAAATACAGTCTCGATTTTTGTTGCCGCGGTTCTAAAACATTAGCCGAAGCCTGCTCCGAAAAAAATATCCCGGTTGAAACGATTGTTAAAGAAATAGAACAATCAACTTCATCAGCAAAACCCCAGATGCCTTTTACAGAAATGAATGCCGAACAATTAATTTCGTACATTTTAATTCATCATCATTTCTATGTTAAGAATGCGATCCCAACTATTTACAACCATCTCGAAAAAGTAGTTACAAAACATGGCGAACGATATCCGCACATGCAAAAGATATTGCAATTGTTTACGGCAGTTAGTGACGAAATGTTACCGCACATGCAAAAAGAAGAATTGATTCTTTTTCCAAGAATAAAACAATTATTTCTTTCTATTCAAAATCAACAGCAGCAATCTTTTCCGGCAAATTTCATCGACGGTCCGATAAATGTGATGGAAGCCGAACACGATAATG
>DATAMD010000116.1:0-5190 GCA_036260755.1 Chitinophagaceae bacterium
GGGTGGGGGCATGTAGAACGAATTTCTCCCGAAGCTCCCGTACCTGTGGTTGCTTTAAAAAATAAAGAGTTGAGAATTGGCGGTGCCGGTAATGTTGCATTAAATACTGTGGCGTTGGGCGCACAAACTTTTGTTGTATCTGCTATTGGTATAGATGATGATGGCAAACAGCTTCGCCATTTATTTGAACAGAATAATGTTAACACAGATTTTTTAATCGAATCATCAAAAAGAATAACAACCAATAAAGTCCGCATCATCAGCCGCAACCAGCAGATGATGCGTTTGGATGCAGAGATAACCAAGGATGTTGATGCTGATATTGAAAATAAATTATTAAGCAGTTTAAAAAGTTGTTTCGAGAATACAAAACCTGATGTATTGATTTTCGAAGATTATAACAAAGGTGTTTTAACAGAGAACTTAATTGAAAAAGTAATTGAGTTATGTAAAACACATCATGTTGTTACAACGGTTGATCCGAAAAGAAAAAATTTCTTTGCTTATAAAGCTGTTGATATTTTTAAACCTAATTTAAAAGAAGTAAAAGAAGGATTGAATTTATTATTGGAAGAAATAAATCAATCTTCATTAAACGAAATTCATTCTTTATTGCAAGAGCAATTGCAACATCAGATTTCGTTTATCACTTTATCCGAGATGGGCGTGTTTTTTCAATCGCCCGATCATTCAAAAATAATTCCTACGCATATCCGCAACATTGCAGATGTTAGCGGTGCAGGCGATACCGTTATTGCCGTTGCATCGTTGGTATATGCTGCAACAAAAAATATGTTGCTTGCCGCAGAGATGGCAAACATTGCAGGCGGATTGGTTTGCGAAGAAGTAGGTACCGCTGCAATAGATAAGAAAAAATTATTGGATGAATGCAAGTTATTGCTCTCCTGATATTTTGAATAATATCTAATACCGGTTTGTTTATCAAGCCTCGAATTGATAATATTTAAATTATTGTTGTGTTTGTTTGACAAATTTCATCTTCCTTAAAAAAGAATTCAAAAATTTGCTTGGGCTATTTGGCTAATTTCGATTGAAATAAAAGCCGTTGTATGCCTGATTTTTCAATCGTAATTCATGGTGGTGCAGGAACTATTTTAAAAGAAGATATGTCGCCCGAACTGGAGCTGGCATATTGCAATGCGCTGCAAGCCTCGCTGGATGCAGGTTTCGCCGTATTGGAAAAAGGTGGCACTGCAATAAATGCTATCAAGGCTGCCATTGTAATTTTAGAAGACAATGTTTTATTTAATGCCGGTCGCGGTTCGGTATTTACAAAAAAAGGTGTGCAGGAAATGGATGCCGCCATCATGGATGGCAGCGATCTTAGTGCCGGTGCTGTTGCCGCTGTTCGCAATGTTCGCAATCCGATTGTGCTGGCAACCGAAGTAATGCGAAACAGCAATCATGTTTTTTTAAGCGGAAAAGGTGCCAACGATTTTGCCATCAAACAGGGAGTGAAGTTAGAACCGGATGAATATTTTTATTCATCGTTTCGTTACGATCAATGGAAAGCCATTCGTGATTCGGATAATTATTCGCTCGATCATACCAATCATCATCTCGAAGAATTATTACGCGATAAAAAATTTGGAACCGTTGGTGCTGTTGCCTGCGATGCCAATGGAAATATTGCTGCAGCAACAAGTACAGGTGGCATGACCAATAAAAAATACGGACGTATTGGCGATAGCCCGGTAATTGGTTGCGGCACCTATGCCAATAATAAAACCTGCGCCATCAGTTGTACCGGGCATGGCGAAATGTTTATCCGCACCGTTGCAGCATACGATGTTAGTTGTTTGATGGAATACAAAAATTATACGTTGCAACAAGCCATGGATGAAGTGGTAAATAATAAATTAAAAAATATCGGTGGCGAAGGAGGAATGATAGGTGTGGATGCAAAAGCCAATCATGCGATGGTATTAAACAGTGCAGGCATGTACCGCGCCGTTAAGAACAGCAAAGGTTTCAGCGAAGTGAGTATTTATAAATAATTTTTTTGGTGACGAGCATTTGCATTTCAATTTAACTTTTCTTGCGTCGCACACTTGTACTGAAGAAAAGCTATCAGCCAATAGCCATTAGCTAATAGCCCTGCAAAATAAATCTGTGCTAATCTGTTTCATCTGTGTCATCAGTGTGCTATCCTTCACCCAGTCATTTCAATTTTAAACAAACCTTTGTGAATAACTTAAAGATTATTTAAACAGAATACTTAAATTTAATTAGCGATTCATAACAACCGGTTTTTAATTTTTATTGCTTTGTAAATTCGGAGCAAAAGCATAAAACCGGATTTGAATATTTAGCATGAAAGTTGAGTTAGCAATTACAATATCCTTATTCATTTCATTCAGCGGAATCTCGCAGGATTCTTCTGAAATACATCGTAAAATACCCATCGATGGAAACAGGTGGTACCAGCTAACCAATGCTGAGTACGGGTTACAGGCATTAACCGATGGCGATACAATCAATAAAGTATTTACCGGCTGGAGTAAAATAATTAATTACTACGATTCGTATTATCCCGTTACCGATGGCGAATCTATAACAATCGATAGCATACGAATGTTTGATAAATCGGGACCAATTGCAGTGTCTACAACTTTATTTGCTATCGACAGTAACTGGAACAGGATTTTAATTGCCACATACAGCGGCGGATTTAATAATCAGTGGATCGGTCCTTATCCTAACAGATCTGCTACATTTAAATTAGATACTGCTGTTAAAAATATAAGATATTTAATGCTTACTAATGGTGATGATTATCCCACGGAGATTGAATTATATGGTTATTATAAATCGCCCAATGCAATTCCTCCTTTAAATAAAAAATCAGTACAACTTAAAAATGTATTTGGAATAAATGGGTACGAATGGAATTTCGAAAATCCATTGACCGATCCAACCGTTATCGATTCATCATTGTTTAAACCTATAAAAACATTTTCAGGATTCAGGCATTATATGGATTGGCAAAAATTGGAAGCTTCGCAAAACAGTTATACCTATGATCCTACCAGATCGGGTGGATGGAATTATGATACGATGTATGCAGCCTGTAAATCAAACGGCATCACGGTTTTGGCCGATCTTAAAACACAACCTGTTTGGATGCAAAACACATGGCCATCTAATTTAGTGAACGAAGAAAATGTGCCTGTTGTTTACGGTAAAAATTTTGCTGATCCCAATTCGTACCTCGAACAGGCTAAAGTTGCTTTTCAATTTGCAGCAAGGTATGGAAGCAATGCATTGGTCAATCAATCATTATTAAGCGTTAACAGTACACCACGATGGACAAACGATAAAATCAATACCATCCGCGTAGGATTAAATACTATAAAATATATTGAATGCGATAATGAAAGAGATAAATGGTGGAAGGGAAGAAGCGCTTATCAAACAGGCCGGGAGTATGCTGCTAATTTATCGGCTTTTTACGATGGAAATAAAAACATAATGGGCGCTGCTGCAGGAGTGAAGAATGCCGATACTGCAATGAAAGTGGTGATGTGCGGCGTGGCTGATCCAAGCACAGATTATTTCAGAGGTATTGTTGATTGGTGCAAAGAATTCAGGGGTTATAAAACAGATGGAAAAATAAATTTATGCTTTGATATCATCAATTATCATTATTATTCGAAAGATGCAACTGCTGCATCGGGTACTGCGCCTGAATTATCGAAGACCGATTCTATTGCAAGATCATTCATCAGCATGGCACATCAATATGCGTACGATATTCCTGTTTGGGTAACCGAAAGCGGATATGATCTTAATCAAAACAGCACGCTTCATGCTATTCCTGTTGCAAATAAAACTGCTCAACTTACGCAGGCCGACTGGATATTGCGCACTGCATTATTATATGCACGCTGCGGCGTGGAAAAATTATTTTTTTATCAGTTATATGATAACAATACCAGCAGCAATATTTATTCTACCTGCGGTTTATTAAATAATAATTCATCACGAAGGCCCGCTGCCGATTTTATTTATCAGGTAAATAAAATGTTCGGTAACTATTTTTATCAGCAAACATTAAATGCCGATCCGGTAGTTGATAAATATTCCGATTCAACTTCCGATATGTATGTTATTTATGTGCCCGATCAAATTGGAAGAACGGCAAATTATACACTGCAATTAAATACCGGTACCGATTCTGTTTTTGTTTATCAACCCAATGCCGGCAGCGATACCATGAATGTTACTAAATATAAAACTATCAATGGAAGCATCATCATTGCATCGGGCGAAACACCAGTGTTTGTTGTGCCCCAAAGCCGCGTGGTACTTGGTTCCCCTGCAAATAATCATTGGCGTATTTATCCTAATCCGGGGAAAAATTTTATAACAATCGATTCGTTGTACGACAACTCGTTGATTAGTTTAATAAATTCTTCGGGGCAAATTATCAAATCAGAACGAAGCTCAAATTTCCGGTACACCATGGCCTTACCCAATCTTGTGGCAGGAATGTATTTTATTAAAATCGATGATATCTATGGCACACATAGTTTGCCGTTTATTAAAACAAACCGGTAATAAAATAATTGTAAAAATATTTTTGTAACCCGCTTTTGTATTTCAATGAAACTCCTGTTGCGTCGCACACTTGTACTGAAGAAAAGCTATCAGCCAATAGCCATTAGCTAATAGCCATGCAATACAAATCTGTGCTACTCTGTTTCATCCGCGTCATCCGTGTTCTATCCAATCGGTTTAAACCTTGCCTGAAAAAATCTTAAATATTTTGGTTCATAGATCATTTCCAAACCTTTAATTTTTTTCCTGTTGCTGTACACATGTTCAATAGATTCGGTTATTACATCCATGTGTGCCTGCGTGTACACACGGCGCGGAATAGTTAACCTCACCAATTCTAATTTTGGAAAATAATTTTCGCCATTAGCTTTTCGCCCCGCCGAAACAATGCCGCGTTCCATAGTTCTAACACCACTGTCAACATAAATAGCTGCAGCCAATGCCTGTGCCGGAAACTGGATTTGTTTTACATGCGGCAAAAATTTCTTTGCATCAATAAAAACACCATGACCGCCGATTGGTTGTACCACAGGTATTCCTGCATCAATTAATTTTTGTCCGAGATAAATAACCTGTCCAACTCTTGCTGCCATGTGGTCGTTGCTAACC
>DATAMD010000221.1:0-2032 GCA_036260755.1 Chitinophagaceae bacterium
TAAGTAAGCGGGATGGCGACAGGCTTGGATTTCCTGTGTTTGCAATGGATTGGACAGATCCAAAAACAAACGCAGCAAAAGCAACTTTATTTTCTTAAAACAAATTATTTTTGAAAAATGAAAATTATCGATACACATTGTCATTTATATCTGGAAGAATATAAAAAAGATATTGATGCATTAATTCGCCGTGCAAACGAACTGGGCGTAATAAAATTTTATATGCCCGGCATCGACAAAGAAGTGATTGATGATATGCTGCTGTTAGAAAAAAAATATCCCGGCGAATGTATTGCGATGATGGGCCTGCATCCCTGCTCGGTAAAAGAAAATTATAAGGAAGAATTAAAGATTATTGAGGATTGGTTGCACAAAAGAAAATTTGCGGCCATTGGCGAAATTGGATTGGATTTTTATTGGGATAAAACTTTTACCAAACAACAATTTGCAGCATTTAAATTACAAATGCAGTGGGCGTTGGACAGATCGATCCCGATTGTTATTCATTCCAGAAATGCCATGCAGGAAACGGTTGATACGGTGAAACCCTTTGCCAAAAAGGGTTTGAGAGGAATCTTTCATTGTTTTGGCGGAACCGAAGAAGAAGCCAAACAAATTGCCGATCTCGGATTTTATTTAGGGATTGGCGGTGTAGTTACTTATAAAACTTCGGGGCTGGCAAAACTCATCGAAAAAATCGGATTAAAAAATGTTGTTCTCGAAACAGATTCACCTTATTTATCACCCATTCCTTTTAAAGGTAAAAGAAACGAGAGCAGTTATCTTTTATACATCATCGAAAAAATTGCTGAGGCAACAAAATTATCGTTAGAAGAAGTAGCGGCAATTACTACGGCTAATGCCGAAAAAGTTTTTGGCAAATAAAAATTTTTTTTGTTTTCTGTTGGCAACAAAAAAATACATGGCTTCTGATTGCTAACAGTTATTTTTGCAATCCTTTTAAAAACAGGAGACTTGTCCGAGTGGTTTAAGGAGCACGCCTGGAAAGTGTGTATACCTCTAAAGGGTATCGAGGGTTCGAATCCCCCAGTCTCCGCAACTTAATTGATGAAACGCAATGCTGATAAGGTATTACGTTTTTTTTGTCTTAACGATTCTTTCAAATAATTAATAAATCTTCATTACCGGATGAACTTCCCAACAGGTATATCGCCATAGGTTCGATCCGTTTGGATTTGTAGTAAAAGCATTTTGTAAATGTTCTTCATCAAAAAACATAAGTCCTTCAACAGTTACTTCCTTACCAATTAATTTTTTAATGTTTGCCAATGTAAATTGCGGATTATCTTTTCGTGTATATCTGTTTATTTCAACAATCATTGCTTTGGCAGCTTTGCCGGTTGGATTAAGAGAAAGCTCGATATGAATATCCAAATCATCTTTATTTTTTGAATGACAGTTACAGGTTTCGGGGCCGCCATATTTAACTAAAACAACATAGCCTTTTAACTGTACGTATTGCGATGATGAATAATTTTTCGAGTCGTTACCGGTAAACGAAAGGATATTCTTTAGTGTTACTGAATGATCGATACTATCAGTAAAATTTCTGTTTTTTAAACTGTCTAATACCTGAAACTTTTGTACAGGTTTATCGCCATAGATCGAACATTGAGCCTGAGTTGAGTTTACCCAAAAGGAAATTAATACAATGAAGATTAAGTTTTTCATGATTTTTAGGTTTATGGGATTATATATTCCCGAAAAAATATTACTTATATTTTTCAGTTGCAAGTTTCTTGGCAGTTTTTTATTTATCGGGCAATTGATATAAATTCGAAACCCCGTTCTTGCGATTGGGGTTTCAATTCAAAAAAACTAACATTATGAAAGATTCGAAAAACTGAAAGTAATATTAATATTCAAAACAAACTAATCGGTTCTCCACCGAAAACGTTTTCGAAACTTTTTTTTACAATTAAATGTGATTTTATCGGATTCATGAACGGCAGTTACGCTGATCTATTCAATGCAGTATTACACAATTGCAGGTAAACAGTTCCTCAAAAAA
>DATAMD010000127.1:0-4260 GCA_036260755.1 Chitinophagaceae bacterium
CAACAAACTATTCATAGCAACTTTTGGTTGCAGATAAGCCATTGAAAGAATGATACTGTAACTGATATCTCTTGTCCATACCCCGCTCCACTCCTTACCTGTTCTAAAAGTGCTGTCTTTTTCAATGGCCTTTTCCATCTCTTCCAATGATAAATGATACAGAGCATCAGTTATAAGATAACCTGAATGATATTGCGGAAATGCATCAATCTTTTTTGAAAGCGACCAATTTAATGCAGTTTTATTTTTCGTATACTTCTCGTCTCTGCTTTGATAATTGGATACAATTTCAGTTGCAGAAATAGCTTTTGCTGTGTATTTATTCTGCACAATACTATCTGCAAATACGGAAAAATATTTTGATTGATAAATAGGCTTATCGGTTTGCTGAGCTTTACAAATGTTGATATAAAAGATTATTATAACCAATAAAAATCCCTTCTGCCTAAAGACTAAATGCATGATGAAATAAATTTTATGATAGAGTTGTTGATAAATAAAAATTAATCAATACACTTAAATGAAAGATCAATTAAACCAATATTTACAGGTAGTTCTAAATAAATCAATTTATTAATAATCTGCAACGACCATATCCCAATATTGCAATGACGGTAAAGTAAAGGCAACAGAATTACCTGATTGTGTAAAAGGAATTGATTGTAGCACGCCTCCATTTATATCCGGCGAAGCCATCCATAATTTTGTTACCGGTTTGGCTGAAGTAAATATGTATGAAATGTTTGTTAGAATATTAGGAGCTGTTTGGCTACCATTTGTATCCCTCCAATCAAATGTAGAAGCATTTGCAAAGTTGATTAAATGAATCACCTGCCTGTTACCCATATCCTTTCCTATTACAGATATACTACCGGTTTGAGGAGGCCAGTTATTTAAAACTGTTTTTCCGTCAATAGAATTTATGCCCGGATTATTAAAAGTCCCTCCATCACGCAATAAATTTTCATAACCAGTTAAAAAATCGTAATAATGAACAATGGCCTGTTGCAAATCTGGTCGCATCTGCAGATTACTATTAGGAAAATATTCCTTACACAGCATGTGCTCACCCATTTCAAGATGTGAGGCGCCAAATGCGAACATCACAGCATCTGTTAACAACACGCCGGGCGTATTAAAATAGCCGGTGTTATTGGCTAAGTTATAATCCATATATGCAGCTAATACGCACTGCTTTGAATTATTACCCCAAGAGTAATTATTAGCAATAATGCCCGACAGGCTGCTGTAACCTTCATTGGGTGACCATATTTCTGTATATAAAAAATCGACTGGAGCAGTGGCAATATTACCTTGCTGCCCGTACTGATTAACAGCATTCATTACAAGACGTTTAGATGGTGCATAGTTTTTCATTGCAGTCAGAAACGAATTAAAACCACCGGGGAGATTAATGACATTGCCGTTATAGTCATAGGTTATACCCCAATCTCCCAACTGGTCCACATGGTAACCATCAAAACCATAAACATTATACATATCCTGCGTTTTACCGGCAATGTATTGTTGCCATAACGTATTGGAAGGATTTAATAAATAAATATTGCTTTTAAATGGTACACTAAGACTCAGTGAAGATTTCGTTTGATGCTTTTGATCTGAATACATATACCATTGATCAGACACTCCGTCTGCTGCTGCATTATTCAATGCTCCATAGCAAAGGTTGTAAGACATTGCCAGCATATTATGATCATGTGCAGAAGAAATATAATAATCAACGGTTGATTTATAACTATCGCGATTAGCAATATCTTTCCAGTTAGCAGCAGGATCAGCAACTGTTCCTGCGAGTGGCTGATGATGCTCATAATCCCAATCATAAAACTGAATTCCATTTATATGAAAACGATTGAGGCTATTCATCACTGAATCCATATAACTATTTGTTAATTGACCGAATGCAGACAGGAAGCCATATCGTGGAAAATGTGCCCAGTCAGATGAAACATCAACAGCTATACTGCCGTATATCTTTTCACTTCCGTTTTCTACATTATAAACATCAACCATATAGCCAGTAAAATCTATAGAAGGAACTGTCCATTGCCGGCTTAAACCGGTAACATTAAATTCATCGATTATATTATCAAGATGCCTGCATCTTATTTTTGCTGTAACAGGTAATGTTTTATCAATTGATAACAAAACCCTATCCCCGGGTTTATAAACAGCTTTATCTGTAGTGATAAAAATAGTAGTATCTGTAATATAAACAGGTGGTGTATTGGTTTGAGAAATGTTTCTATGACAGGCAGCAACCTGAACATAAATCAATAAAAAGAAAATAATCTTCTTCATTTTTAACTTATTAAACTTAAGAATACCCGCCGAATTAATTCGACGGGATTCAATTGAACGAAAACGACTACGTTCACTCACCTGTAATTATTGCTTGACAATTGTGATTGTTTCATATAATTGGTTAAACGTAATTTTATAGTTTCCGGCTGTTGAGATATACCATTTATAATCATTTGTATCAGCAGGGGCAGCCGTATGAGCAACATAAGGAGCATTAGTATCTGTTATTGGAGGATGATTCATTTCAGGCCTGAAATAAGAACAACCCCAATCGCCTGTTGCTGTTGGTATTTTAAATTCGCCTGCAGTAAGCGGGCCGATATATATAAATGTGTTTGGATCTCCTATTGCAGCAACCATTGGGGTTGGGCTGTTAATATTCCATCCGTTGGGCGTTGCGTCTCCTACAATCCACAATGCAGGATATGGAGTAAATGGGTTAATATTAATGGTATTGTTCATAATGTTCAACGCAATTTTATAAGCCCCCGGGTTGGTAATCTGCCATTTATTGTCCTGAGGGTTAGTACTTCCAGGTACCAGTGCTGCAGTTGTTACAGATACAGCAGGATGATTGGTTAATGGCCTGTAAAAATCTCCGCCCCAGTTACCCGTTGATGTTGGAATTTTAAACTCACCTGCGTTCAACACTTCATTATACCTGAAAATAAATGGATTAAACACATCCACTTTCATCTGATTAGGGCTGTTAATATTCCATCCATTGGGTGTTGCATCTCCAACAATCCAAAGTTTAGAGTATAGCGGGGCTGCAACTGTAGTAATATTTATCTGAAGTGTTATAATATTTATCGAAACATTATAAACGTTGGTATTATAAATAGTAAATTGTTTATCCGGATCAGTAAATGAATTTCTTAAAACTACATGAAGAGAATCTGTTCCCATATTATAGGAAGGGATAAAAGAGCCCGGTGTTGTAATAAATTTAAAATGGCCGGGATTTAATATACCCTGATAAGTAAATAAACCGGGAGTAGTGGCATCTAAAGCTAAAGCCGCAGCAGTGTTAGCATTCCATCCTGTTGAAGTTGCATCGCCAATAATATACAATGTTTTGGAAACAGGTTGATAGGGCGTAAAGGTTAAAGAAATCACATTGGAAGTATCCCCTTTTACAGCAGCTCCTGAAATGGAGTCTACAATTCTTGCCTCTAATTGTATTGCAGTATTGGGACTTGCGCCAAAATAATTCAATAAAATAGTGTTTAATGCATCAACAGTATAAGCAGAAGTATAAGTAGCTGTTCCAAGATTATTTTTTAATGCTGATGCAAAATGATTTCCCTTCTTATCAATTTGTAAGGTATAGGATATAGAAGATCCTGTTCCATGATTGGTTCCTGAAGTCCAGTTGAAAGTCGTTGCAGTATTATTTTTATTTGACTCATTTAAAACAACCGTTGAATCTGTTGCTGTTGCCTTAAGGGGTACATTAAGGTTATAAGCGGAAAAATCTTCTGTTTTTTTACATGCCCAAAAAAGAATAGCGCAAATAAAAAATGCATATATATTTTTAATCCTCTTTTTATTGATAGAAAGCGTTGGGAAGTTAATGCAGTTATGATGTATTGTTTGCATAAAAAAGAATTTCAAATGATTAAAATTAATAGCCTGGATTTTGAGTAAGGTTAGGATTTGCATCTATTTCTACCTGCGGGATAGGCATCAATAAATTTTTAGAAGTAACGTTCGTTTTGCCAATAGAATGTAAAAAGTCTAATCCATATTGCCCATTACTCACCCGTATCAAGTCAAACCAACGTTGACCTTCGAAAGCAAGCTCTATTCTACGTTCATGCAAAACGGCTGTTCTAAAATCTGATTGGGAAAGCCCGGATTTAATATTAGCTAATCCTGCCCTTACTCTAACCAAATTCAGAAGGGGTTCTGCCTGGCTGGTTTGTCCTAATT
>DATAMD010000131.1:0-2031 GCA_036260755.1 Chitinophagaceae bacterium
GTTGGTGATAATGAATGATGATACGTATGAGGAGGTGGTAACATTTAAACTTACAAGGCTTAGTGTGTATATTGGTTTCAGCACTATTTTTGTTTTATTGGTAAGCATGTCGGTGGCATTAGTGGTGTTTACGCCATTAAAATATTATGTTCCCGGTTATGGCAGCAGAGAAAGCAGGGCCGAATTGCAATTGTTGAAAATACGCACCGATTCTTTAGAGCAAAGCATTAAGTTTAAAGAACAATATCTCGAAAGCATAAAAAAAGTATTGAACGGAACGGCACCTGCACAAAGAGATACAGTGGCCATACCGGTACCTAAACCCGAAATTTCAAACGATTAATTTTAATGAAAGATAAGCGCAATAATCTTTTAATTCAGTATGCGGGATTTGGTGCGCAATTAGCAGTTAGCATATTATTGACAGTTTATGCAGGTGGTTGGATCGATAAAAAAATAAACACAAAATTCCCGCTATTTTTATGGGCATTACCTATAGTGGTTATTATTGGAATGATTATAAAACTTATCAGAGATACATCAAATAAATAATTATGCAGCAACAGCAATCGTTTCCTAAAAAGATGCTTCCCTTATTTTTTGCTTTTGTTTTAATAAACAGCCTAGTATTATTTTATCAGAAAGAGATGGATCAAAATAAGATTGATCCGTTTGTTGTATTTACTGCCAATGGTTTATTATTTATTTTAAGTGTGCTTAGTTTGGCCATGCACATTAAACCGGTTGATAAAAAAAATCCGCATGCTGCTGTTCGCGGTGTAATGGCTGCAACTTTATTAAAACTGATGGTGTTGGGTATTTCGGCAATGGTTTATTTATTTGCAGCGGGCGAAAACAGAAGTATTAAAGCAATTTTTGCCGGAATGATATTGTATGTTGTTTATACTTTTATAGAGGTGAGCATCGCATCAAAACATAATCAAAATAATAATGCCGGTAAGTGAACATCCTATGCAGGCATTGGCAAATTTTTTGCCCGAAGGAAGTTTTGATCTTGTAGTGCAATATATCCATCATTATAAAGTTCATCTTACAATTACCAAAAAAAGAAAATCGGTGCTGGGCGATTACCGTCATCCGGCAATGGGCAGCAATCACCGCATCAGCATTAATGGTAACCTTAATAAATACGAATTTCTTATAACCTTGTTGCACGAGCTGGCACATCTGTTAACTTTCGAACAATTTAAAAACAGGGTAGAAGCACACGGAAAAGAATGGAAAAATAATTACAGTAAATTATTGATTGATTTTGTGCAGCATAAATTATTTCCTGCCGATATTGAAAAAGCATTGCAACGTTCAATCATAAATCCTGCTGCCACTGCCAACGGCGAAACCGCATTGTTACTGGTATTGCGGAAATATGATGTTAAAAAAACAGAAGGCGTGCATCATGTTGCCGAATTACCCATCGGCACATTATTTAAAACAGAAGACGGGCGTATTTTTAAAAAGGAAAAAAAACGTGTGAAGCGTTACGAGTGTACCGAAATAAAAACGGGATTAAAATATTCTTTCAGTGCGCTGAGTGTGGTAATGATTGTATAGTGTGATATTAGTTTAATGTAAGCAATCCTCTTCACTAAAAATGTGTACTTAGGTTAGCTTGGTAAATTATCGCCGGGAAAACTTCGGGCAGGATGAATTTCATAAATAAAAATCCCTGCCTGCACTCCGGGATCATCATCCATTATTTTTTTTGTTTCATTTTCATCAGCATTAAAAATACCGATGCCATTTATATTGCTGCCATCTCTGATGGGGCAAACGATTGAGAGAAGCCCATCGGCACGCAGCGAAAAATTTCTTCTTCCATGTTCCCAGATTATTTGATTGATGTCGGGACGATCGCGGTTGGGGCCTTCTTTTAAGATAACAATTGTGTACGCTTTGGTGGTTGCCATCATTTGTTTCATGAAATCGTCGGTAATAGTTGCCATACAATTTTAATTTAGGTTTTAATATATTATTACAATTAATATAATTATCATGTTTCGAGCATCGTCA
>DATAMD010000132.1:0-2817 GCA_036260755.1 Chitinophagaceae bacterium
GTGTAGCTATTGTTCATTCAAGAACACGTTTAGTGGGTTAGTAAAAGTTTGAAACTGTAAACAAAAATAACTGTTTGTTCAATGCATAAAATAAAAAAATCGGAGCTGTTCACTCCGATTGTACATTTATAAATTTTTCAATAAGAATTTATTTTACAGAATCCACAAGCGCTTTAAAGCTTTCAGGATTATTCATGGCTAAATCGGCCAATACTTTTCTGTTCAATTCAATTCCTTTTGCATTTAATTTATTGATGAATTCGCTGTAGGTTAATCCCTCTGCTCTTACTGCTGCATTGATACGAACAATCCATAACTGGCGGTATTCTCTCTTCTTTAATTTACGGCCAACATAGCTGTAAGTCAAACCTTTTTCAACAATGTTTTTGGCAACGGTATAAACATTCTTACGTTTACCATAATAACCTTTGGCTTGCTCAAGAACTCTTTTTCTTCTTGCTCTCGATGCAACTGCATTTTTTGAACGTGGCATATTTTAATATTTTTTATTTCTTATTTGAGGATGATTCACCTCAACTGAAATGATGATTAAATTTAAACTCGAAACCTTGTTACTTGTTCCTTGAATCTTATAACTTCTTAAACTATTTTAAACGCAATAAACGCTGAACAAAATCTTTGTTAGGAGCTGTTACAACACCTTTCTGGCGCATGTTACGTTTGCGTTTCTTGGTTTTCTTAGTTAAAATGTGACGTTTGAATGCTTTCTGGAAAGTGATTTCTCCGGTACCGGTCACTTTAAAGCGCTTCTTTGCGCTGCTGTTTGTTTTTACTTTTGGCATAAATAATCTTGATAAGATTACACCCTGCTGGCGGTATTCACAGGAATACACTTGTTGAGCCTTGCGGGAAATATCCGATTTTTTCGGGCTGCAAAGATAAGGGCTAACAATTAATTAGCAAGCCTTGAGGCAAAGTTTTTTATGTAGCCGTCAAACACAACGCTATTGGGCTTTACCGGCGTCGCACTCTTCAACGTTCTGTTCTTCATTCATCATAAAACAAAAACACCTTACAAAAATGCAAGGTGTTTTATTTTATACAAATTAATTATGCTTCTTTTTTCTTCTTGGTTGTCTTCGGCGTTAACATCAAAAACATTCTTTTACCTTCTAATTTAGGTAAAGCTTCCGGCTGACCAACTTCGGCTAATCTTTCAGCAAATTTTAATAATACCAATTCGCCTCTTTCTTTAAACTGAATGGCACGACCTTTAAATTGTACGTAGGCTTTTACTTTATTACCATCCTTCAAAAAATTCTCTGCATGTTTTGCTTTAAAATCAAAATCATGATCATCGGTGCCGGGCGTAAAACGAATTTCTTTTACTTCGCTTTGCTTGGCATTGGCCTTCATCTCTTTTTCTTTCTTCTTCTTTTCGTAGAGAAATTTTTTATAATCAATCACTTTACAAACAGGAGGATCGGCATTTGGCGAAATCTCCACTAAATCCATTTCCTGTTGTTGTGCAATCTTTAATGCTTCCTGAATAGGATAAATACCTACTGTAATATTTTCGCCAACTAATCGAACCTGCAATGAACGTATCCTTTCATTAATTCTGTGTTCGGGTTCTTGCTGTCTTTGAAATCTGGGGTTGAACCTTCCTCCACCCCCGCTTCCACCTCTAACTGGTAATGCCATTAATACTTGTTTGGTTATAAATTAATTTATAAAAATAATAAGAAATTATTTATTCTGCTGATTTACGTTCTTTTATTTCTTCAATTATTGATTTAATAAATTCGTCAACTGTTTGTGCACCTATATCTCCTTTGCCCTGCCTGCGAACAGAAAGTTTATTTTCATTCATTTCTTTTTCGCCAATCACCAACATATATGGCACACGGCTTAATTCTGCTTCACGAATTTTTTTGCCAATCTTCTCGCTGCGTTCATCAATTTCAACTCTTATTCCTGCTGCACGAAGTTTTGCTTTCACTTCATTTGTGTAATTTATAAACTTATCGCTGATTGGTAAAATTTTTACTTGTAACGGAGCAATCCAAACAGGAAATTTACCGGCATAATGTTCCAATAAAAATCCAATAAAACGTTCGTGTGTTCCTAATGGCGCACGGTGAATGATTAATGGAATATCGGTATCATTCTGTTGAGTTGTATAATTTAATTTGAACTTGCGCCCCGAATTAAAATCAACCTGGTTTGTTGCCAGTGTAAATTCTCTTCCAATGGTACTCCAAATTTGCACATCGATCTTTGGCCCGTAGAATGCTGCCTCATCAGGCACTTCAACAAATGGTGTATTGGTATCAATTAAAACCTGACGAACCATTGCCTCAGTTTCTTTCCATAATTCCGGTTCATCCACGTATTTCTTTCCTAACTTTTCGGGGGAATGAAGTGATAAACGCATTACATATTTATCTATTCCAAAAATTTTGAAATATTTTAAATACATATCATTTACCGCTTTAAATTCCTGAAAGAATTGATCCTTGGTGCAATAAATATGTGCATCGTTCATGTGCAAACAGCGCACACGCATCAACCCAAATAATTCGCCGCTTTGCTCGTAACGGTAACAGGTTCCGTATTCGGCTAAACGATAAGGTAAGTCTTTATAACTTTTAGGTTCGGCATCATAAATTTTATGATGGTGCGGACAGTTCATCGCCTTTAAATAATATTTTTCGCCATCCATTTCCATGGGAGGAAACATACTGTCGGCATAATAAGGAAGATGTCCGCTGGTAATGTATAAATTTTCTTTGGCGATATGCGGAGTAACAACGCGTTTATATCCGGCAGCTTCCTCGGTTTCTTTGGCTAATT
>DATAMD010000135.1:0-3630 GCA_036260755.1 Chitinophagaceae bacterium
AATTAGAAAAAGCAAAAAAAATAAATACTATAAAAATTATTACCGAAGATGAATTTCTTCAATTAATAAAATCATAATCAAATGTTACAACCCACAACAATTAAATTTTTAAAAGACCTGAAGAAGAATAACAGCAAAGAATGGTTTGATAAAAACAGAAAAGTTTATGAAGCTGCAAAAGAAGATTTCGCATCGCTGGTAAATAATGTTATCCATCAATTTGGGAAAAAAGATGAAACCATTGCAAACTTAACTGCAAAGGATTGTATGTTTAGAATTAATCGTGATGTGCGTTTCAGCAAAGACAAGAGTCCGTACAAAACCAATATGGGTGCGGCTTTCAGCAAGGGCGGCAAGAAAGCCATTGTTGCCGGATATTATTTTCATTGCGAACCCGGACAAGCTTTTGTTGGTGGCGGTTTATGGATGCCCGATGCCGATGTGGTAAAAAAAGTGCGGCAGGAAATTGATTATTGTTTTGATGAATTTTCTAAAATCATCCGGAACAAAAAATTTGTGGCGCAGTATAAAAGTTTAGAAATAACCGATGAAACCTCTTTAAGCCGTGAACCGAAAGGTTACGAAAAAAATAATCCTGCCATACAATTCATCAAATTAAAAAGTTGGCTGGCGATGAGTTCGTTAACCGATGCAGATTTAACAGATAAAAATTTAACGAAGAAAATTGTTGCTGCATTTGAAGCATTGCAACCGTTAATTGAATTTTTAAATCGGGGAATTGAAGGATGAAATCAATCCCTCAAAAAATTAAATGCTTTGCCAATGGCATCAATTACATCTGTTGCCAATAAACTTTCTGTTGATTGATTTTCTAATGCAAGATCGGCAGCTAATCCATGCAGGTAAACGCCAATCAGCGCGGCTTGCAACGGTTCGTAATTTTGTGCAAGCAAAGAACCAATCATTCCTGTTAACACATCGCCGCTGCCGCCTTTTGCTAAGCCTGCATTGCCGGTAGTATTAAAATATCCTCTGCCGTTTGCAGCTATCAAAGTATAATGGCCTTTTAAAATAATAATGAAAGGATATTGATTTGATAATTCAATTGCTTTATCCAATCGTTCAAATTCGTTTTCACAAACACCAAATAATCTTTCAAATTCTTTTGGATGCGGTGTAATGATTGAACCATGCGGAACTAATTTTAAAATATTTTTATTCTTCGAAATAATATTCAACGCATCGGCATCAATCACCATTGGCTTTTTATATTGCTGCAAAACCTGCAACACTATTTGCTGACCGTAATTATCAATTCCTATTCCGGGGCCGATGGCAATAGATGAAAAATTATTATAAGAATTTTCATCATCTCTGTTCATCGTCATCGCTTCGGGAAGAAATGAATTAACTGCTGATTGAAATTCGCCGGGGATATTAATTGTTACCAATCCCGAACCGGTACGCAAACATGCTTTTGCGGTCAATAATGCGGCGCCCATTTTTCCTTTGTTACCTGCAACCAATAAAGCATGGCCGTAATTTCCTTTGTGGCTGAAATTCTTTCTCGGCTTGATTTGTGAAGCAATCTGCTGTTGAGAAATAATTTCAAAAACAGTTTCGGTTGATTCGATAAATTGTTGATTTAATCCAATATCAAGCACATGCACTTCGCCAAAATAATCTTCATTTTCGGCTGCTAAAAAACAAAGTTTCAATGATTGAAAAGTAAGCGTGTGTTTTGCACGGATGATGGTATTTTCTTTAGAAGTTGTATCGATACTCATTCCGCTGGGCACATCGATAGAAATAATATTTGTTGTTGATTGATTGATGTATTCAACAATTTCTTTGCTTAATAATTGCAGTGGCCTGTTTAACCCCGAACCATACAACGCATCAATAACAATATCATTTTTTTCTATGACAGGAATAAATTCGGTTGATTGAATAAAATGAATTTCGGTTGTGGTTTGATGCAACAGATGCAGATTAATTTGAAAATCTTCGGTACCTCTTGCACCAAATTCTAAAATATAAACTGTAACGTTGTAATTTTTATTAATTAATAATCTTGCAATGGCCAATCCATCGCCGCCATTGTTTCCTTTGCCGCAGAATATTTTTATTGTATGATTGAAAAAATTATTTTCCGAAATCCAATCAACACAACGTTGTGCGGCACGTTCCATTAAATCAATCGATTCAATCGGTTCGTGCAGGATGGTGAATGCATCCCACTGGTGAATTTGCTGTGCAGATAATAATTTCATTGATATAAAGTTAATAAGCTTTTAAACAGAAATAGTTTTTTTTGAATAAATGGAACACTAAAATGGAAACAATTACCATTAACAAAAAAAATATGTTGTAGTTGAACAAACGGCATTTGAAAAATACAAGCAGCGGCTGCTTCTAAAACAATTCCGCAAAAAAAACTTCCCTTAAAGCAGGCAAAAAATTGGCTTATCAGTTAATTAATTCATGGGCAAAAGGAAAATAAAAAAAGGAGATGATCGCAATCATCTCCTTTACTCACTAACTATTATTTAAAAATTACAACAAAGCTTTACTTAACAAATATTCTGCAATCTGCACGGCATTAGTAGCAGCGCCTTTGCGAAGGTTATCGCTAACGATCCACATGTTTAAAGTTTTTGGCTGTGTTTCATCTCTGCGTAATCTGCCAACAAACACTTCATCCTTTTCGTGTGCCCATAATGGCATTGGATAAATCTGATTGGCATCATCATTCTGTACAATTACCCCCGGTGCTTTACTAAGCAAATCCTTCACTTCATTCAAATCGAATTCATTTTCAAATTCAACATTCACACTTTCGCTGTGGCCGCCAATAACGGGAATACGAACAGTTGTAGCAGTAACACGAATAGAATCATCTTTCATGATCTTGCATGTTTCTTTCACCATTTTAATTTCTTCTTTGGTGTAACCATTATCCAAGAAAACATCAATCTGCGGAATAACATTCAGGTCAATCGGATATTTATACGCCATCGGATATTCAGCAATACTGCCTGCTTCGGCTTTTGCTCTTTCGCCAAATAATTGATCAACGGCTTTTTTTCCTGTGCCGGTAACACTTTGGTAAGTGCTTACAATTACTCTTGTTATTTTATATTTTAGATGCAATGGCATTAATGCAACCACCATTTGAATGGTTGAGCAATTTGGATTGGCAATAATAAAATCGTCGGCAGTTAATACATCAGCATTTACTTCGGGTACTACTAATTTTTTTGTTGCATCCATTCTCCATGCTGATGAATTATCGATTACTTTAATTCCTGCTGCTGCAAATTGCGGCGCCCATTCCAGCGATGTACCGCCACCTGCCGAAAATATTGCTACGG
The DNA here is from genome assembly GCA_036260755.1 of Chitinophagaceae bacterium. Lineage (GTDB taxonomy): Bacteria > Bacteroidota > Bacteroidia > Chitinophagales > Chitinophagaceae > CAIQDX01. The sequence continues at coordinate 3,336 of DATAMD010000135.1, forward strand.
CCGGTTTTGCGGCAATACCATCGGCCATGCTAACCACCTTATATTTTTTTCCTTTAAATTCTACTTCTTTACCAACAGATCTTTCTGATGCAACGGGAACTAATTCTGTTACCGGAAAATTTCTTTCGGCTAATACCTGCAACATTTTGGAACCTACTAAACCGGTAGCTCCAACTACGGCTACTTTCATTTTGATTACCCTCCATCTCCCTAAAGGGAGTATTTTAATGATTAAAAAATATTTTCCTCAAAGTCCCTTCAGGGGTTTGGGGTACCAAATAAAAAACCTTCCCGT
>DATAMD010000143.1:0-2173 GCA_036260755.1 Chitinophagaceae bacterium
GCAGTAGGTAAACAGTATGCTTATATAACCAATGCAACTAACGATAATATTTCTATAATCGATTATAAACATCACAGGCTGTCAGGTAATATTGCTATTAAAGTTGATAAACGTATTGACAAATTCCGCGGACTGTTACCGTTCGGTATTACTTTAAGCAATGATGAAAAAACTTTGTATGCAGCACTATTAGGTTTTAATGCAATTGCTGTGATTGATGTTGAAAAGAAAATAACTAAGGGGTTAATACCAACAGGCTGGGGGCCATCGCGGGTAAAATTATCGAAAGATGAAAAAGAAATATATATAATTTCATGCAGAGGTTTAGGTGCAGGGCCTAATGGTGGTGCTGGTTTTGTTGCCCCGCCGCAGGGAACTTATATCGGCGATATTCAGTTAGGCAGCTTTCAGAAAATTGCAATGCCGGACGAAAAAACACTTGCTGTTTATACTAAACAAACCATCAGCAACACATTTGAAACTGTAATTGTAAAAAATGATTCTTCTAATCCATTGCCGCCATTACCGGGCATAAGTAAAAGCCCTATAAAATATATTGTTTATATTACCAAAGAGAACAGGACTTATGATGAAATTTTTGGTCAGTTAAAAAATGCCGATGGCGATAGTACTCTGGCAAAATTTGGGGTTGATTGCGAATATACTTTGCCAGATTCATTGCAGGTAAAATTTAAGAAATTAAAAGTTTCTCCCAATCATCATAAAGCAGCAAAACAATTTGCATTCTGTGATAATTTTTATTGCGATAGTGATGCATCCATTCATGGTCATCACTGGATGATGGGGGTTATACCTAACGAATGGGTAGAAGCAAATTCAAGTGTAAATAAAACTGCTAAATATTTTTCTGCTGCTCCCGGCAGAAGGTTTCCGGGTTCTACAGGCAGCATGGATCCCGAAGACTATGCCGAAAAAGGTGGTTTGTGGGAAGCATTGGAAAGAAAAAAAATCAACTTTTATAATTTCGGCGAAGCCAACGAAACTGCACACGTACGCGAAGCATGGATGGATACTGCCACAGGTGCAGCTCACGGTGTGATGGTACCCATGCAAAGAGCTTTGTTTACACGTACCAGCTTAAATTATGCAGGTTTTAATACCAACATTCCCGACCAGTTCAGGATGAACCAATTTGAAGAGGAGTTTACTAAAAAGTGGATTGTTGGAAAAGAAAAAATGCCTTCGTTAATTACCATGCAGGTACCTAATGATCATACAGCAGCAATACGACCAGAAGATGGCTACCCTTACCGCAGTTCTTACATAGCTGATAATGATTTGGCTGTTGGCAGAATTTTACATTTTCTGTCCCGCACAAAATACTGGAAAAATATGCTGGTGATTATTACAGAGGATGATCCTCAGGGCGGTGTTGATCATATTGATGCCCACCGCAGTATTTTAATGATGGCAGGGCCTTATATAAAACACGGATATGTTAGCCACACACACGCCAACTTTGGTTCTATCTTAAAAACCATTTATAATATTTTAGGTGTGCCTTATGTAAACCAGTACGATGTTACAGCTTCTCTGTTACAGGATTTCTTTACAAAGAAACCCGATTTTACGCCATATACTTTAGAACAAAATGATGAAAGAATATTTGATGTAAACAAAGCCATGAAAAAATATCATCGCAATATCGACTGGCGTAAAATAATGAAGGGCCCTGATATGGATGATAAAGAAGAAATACGGGAAAACCATTACAAACAAATTAACGGAAAGTAGAACTGATATGAACATTTGTTTAAATAAGTATTTTTTATCTTTTACTTTTTTGTCGTGGATATGCTTTGTTGGCATTGCACAAAAAAAAGATACTTCTGTTATTATTAGCCTGAAAGAAATAAAGGTTACAGGCTACAAAACAATGAATGGATCCGAACGCATTAACGATGTAAACGGAACTTCAATTTATGCCGGTAAAAAGGCAGCGATATTAGAAGCGGGCAATATAGATGCGAACAAGGCCATTAATAATACCCGGCAAATATTGGGAAGGATACCGGGATTGAATATTGTTGAAAGCGAAACAGGCGGCTTTGTGGCAAATGGTATTGCAGTGCGTGGATTAAACCCTGTGCAATCGCTTGAAATGAATGTCCGGCAGAATGGATACAATATTGCCGCCGATGTTTATGGTTAT
>DATAMD010000155.1:0-4409 GCA_036260755.1 Chitinophagaceae bacterium
ATTGGGCGGTAATTAATGGCGAAAAAGAAACAGGCGTTACCACTTTTAAACTGCAACACGAAATTGATACGGGCAATATTTTATTACAAAAAAGTTTTGCTATTGCTGATGATGATACCGCCGGCGATGTGCATGATAAAATGAAAACGATTGGTGCAAATTTATTAGTAGAAACCGTGAAAGGCTTTACTGACGGCAGTTTGGTGGAGATGCCGCAATCTCAAATCTCAAATCTCGAATCTCGAATAATTCACCAAGCACCAAAAATATTTACCGAGACCTGTAAGATTGATTGGAATAAATCGGTTGATGAAATTTATAATTTAATCCGCGGACTATCGCCTTTTCCCGGGGCATTTAGTTTTTTACAAAATAAAATGCTGAAGATTTATCGCAGTAAAAAAGAAATAATTAATCCTGCACATGCAGTTGGAGAAATGGTAAGTGATGGAAAAACATTTTTAAAATTCGCTTGCAGCAACGGTTATATTCATGTTACAGAGTTGCAACTCGAAGGCAAAAAGAAAATGTTGGTGGAAGATTTTTTGCGGGGACATAAATTATAAAAAATAAAATTGTATCAACGCTTTAATTGCTTAATAAAAGAACCAACCGTACAAGTGTGCGACGCAACCGCAGCCTCATTAAAATACTTTTGCCGGTAACAAAAAAATTATACTCTCTTCTGTCATCGGTCATCTCAACCCTGTCATTCTGTTCTTCCTCAATGTGTAAAAGCTTTCATAAAAAATTGCGTTATAACATTTTTATTCACAGCAGCGTGTTTCCTTTGTGTAACTTGTTACTTTAGTATCATCACAAAATCAACAACATGTTTTATTTTCTTCAGATTGGTGTAAACAATGCCGTAGATACTTTGCACAAAGCCGCTTCTGCCATTGCCGCACCCGAAAAAATTTCGATGTGGGAAATGCTGCAAAAGGGCGGTGCCATTATGTATCCGCTGTATTTATTATTGGTAATTGCAGTGTTTGTTTTTTTTGAAAGAATGATTGCCATCCGCAAAGCGTCGAAGATTGAAAGTAATTTCATGAACATTATCCGCGATAATATCATCAACGGAAATGTAAGCGCAGCAAGAAGTTTATCGAAGAACACCGATAATCCTGTTGCAAGAATGATTGATAAAGGATTACAGCGCATTGGCAAACCCATTGATGCCATCGAAAAAAGTATGGAGAATGTTGGCAAATTAGAAATGTATAAAATGGAACGCAACCTAAATATTTTATCGCTCGTTGCGGGCATTGCACCGATGTTTGGTTTTTTGGGAACCATTGTTGGTATGGTGCAATTATTTTATGGCATTGCATCAACCGGCGAATATACTTTAAACACTATTGCAGGCGGTATCTACACAAAAATGGTAACAAGTGCAACAGGTTTAATTATTGGTTTGATAGCTTATGTGGGGCATAATTATTTAACCACGCAAATAGATAAAACTGCAAATAAAATGGAAATGGCAAGCTCGGAGTTTATAGATATTTTGCAGGAACCAACGAAATAATGTTTATTAGTTGATTGGTTTATCAGTTTATTGGTGCGAAGTTTTTTTATGTTACGGGCTGAGGAATAAAAATTAAACTTTAGTTGCGTCGCACACTTGTACTGCAACACAATACTGAACAAAAAACAATTCGTGTAATTTGATTTAATTCGTGTAATAAAAATGAATATCAGAAACAGATTAAGAAGGCATCCCGAAGTGCATACCGGTGCATTGAACGATATTTTGTTCATTCTGTTATTGTTTTTTTTAATTGTATCAACACTTGCCAACCCCAATGTTATCAAGGTTTCTAACCCAAAAGCCAAAAGCGATACCAAGGCAAAACAAACGGTGGTGATTACGGTTGATAAGGATCAAAATATTTATATCGGGCAAAAAAATATTCCTTACGATCAGTTAGAAATCGAATTAAAAACATTTCTTGCAAAGGAGACCGATAAACCGTCGGTTGTAATTAACGGCGACAGTACTTCGCATCTCGGCACTACCATTAAAATTATGCAGGTTATTAAAAAATTAGGAGCAACACCTGTTGTGGCAGTTGATAATAATGGCGTAAAGTAATTAACTTTTAATACTTACCTATTTTAGCATTTCTTTTATTTCGGCTGCAATTAAATTGCTTTAAACAAATTTATTTGTTATGAAAACAAACGGTTATTTTTTCTTCGTTTTGACAAGTGTTTTGTTTATAGCTTGTACACACAATCTGGCGCCACAGGGGCAATATCAAAACACATCAGTAATTGCCGATGGTAATGCCGGAGAATGGGCGATGCCATTGCGCTTTGCCAATAAAGATTATACACTTTCGTATAACATCACCAACGATAAAAAAAATATTTATGTTGTTATTGTTTCGAAAGATGATGAAATGCAAAGAAGAATTTTAAGATCGGGCATCACAATTTATTTTGATCCAAAGGGAGAAAACAACAGAAAAATATCGCTCACTTATCCTGAAAGAAAAACTGGTGCTCCAAATATTAACCCAAGGAATGGCAGGCCGATTATTGACGATACATCCAACACAAAACATGCACTGGTTCTAAAATCCGATACGTATGATGTTAAGGGTTTTTATGAATTGCAGGACGGACAATTTTCTATAAAAGATAAAAGAAGTAAAATACAGTTGGGATTAAAAACAGATGTTGATAGTGGCCTTGTTTACGAAGCAGTTATTCCAATTAATTATATTTTAGAAAATGGATTAACCGATAAAGCTTTAAGGAAAAATTTCAGCATCGGAATTGTTGTTCACGAAAATGTATTTGCTGCAAACAGAAGAACAGGAAATTATAACGATAATAATTCGGGAGTACGACCCAGAATTAGTATTGGCGGTGGTTTTGGCGGATTTGGTTACGGCGGAATAGGTATGGGCGTTGGCATGGGCGGCGGAATGCGCCGGCAAAATAATAATGACCAAAATAATAATGCACAGCCCGAAGAAATAATGTGGTATCAATTTAGATTTACAACATCGGCAAACTAACAGAAAGATTTTTTCGTTAAAATAAAAAGCGCTGGAATTATTTCCAACGCTCCAATTCATAATTCATAATTTTTAATTCTTAATTCTTAATTCCTCACCGGCCTTCCGCTTTTTAATACACTCTGAATTCTTTCTAAGGTTTTCTTCTCACCGCATAAACTTAAAAATGCTTCGCGTTCAAGATCTAATAAATATTGTTCGGAAACTAATGTTGGTTCGCTCAAATCACCACCACACATAACATACGCTAATTTTTTTGCAACCAATGCATCATGATCTGTTGCATAACCGCCACGCCACATACCGTTGATGCCTGCAAGCATGGCGCCTAATCCCATGCGGCCTAACACTTTTATATCTTTACGTTGTTGCGGCATGGTATAACCTGCATCATAAATTTCAATCACACTTTTTTTAGCTTCTGCAATTCTTCTACCGATATTCAACACCACTTCGTCATGACCTTTTCTTAGAATTCCCATATCAAATCCTTCGTGTGCCGATGTGGCAACTTTTGCAGTGGCAATGGCAAAAAATCTATCTTTTAAAGTATTGGTTTCGGGTTCGTCGTTATGCAATTCGTCGCCGGCGCGCAAAACAAATTCTTTTGTACCGCCACCGCCGGGAATCAAGCCCACACCGAGTTCTACGAGGCCGATATAAGTTTCTGCAGCAGCACAAACTTTATCAGCATGTAAACTCATTTCACATGCACCACCCAATGTTAGTCCGTGCGGTGCAACAACAACCGGAATAGAAGAATAACGGCAACGCATCATGGTGTTTTGGAACATGCGAATGGCCATATCCAATTCATCGTATTCCTGTTCGATGGCTAACATAAATATCATTCCAACATTTGCACCGGCACTAAAATTAGCGCCGTCATTTGCAATAATCAATCCTTTAAATTTTTCTTCTGCAACAGCAATTGATTTTTGAATGCCTTCCAAAACTTCGCCGCCAATGCTGTTCATTTTTGTACTCCATTCTAATCCGGCAACACCATCGCCAATATCATATAATTTACATGCACTGTTTTTCCAAACTAATTTATCGGTATAATTATTTAAGATGATGAATGCGTCACCGCCGGGCAATGCTTTGTATGATTTTGAAGCAACATCGTAAAATAATTTTTTTCCATTTTCAACTTTATAAAATGAAGATGCACCACTTGCAATCATTTCATCGACCCATGCAGAAACCTTGTAACCTGCGGCTTTCATGGCATCTGCAACTTTAGCAACACCTAACAGATCCCATGTTTCAAAAGCGCCGATCTCCCAACCAAAACCGGCTTTCATGGCATCATCCACTCTGTAAATTTCATCCGATATTTCGGGAACACGATTAGAAATATAAGAGAACAACGAA
>DATAMD010000160.1:0-3519 GCA_036260755.1 Chitinophagaceae bacterium
AATTACCATACTAACAATGTCTGAGGACCCTAAATATGCCGGCGTATTAACAGGCGGTATTTCGGGCGGTACAGGTAATACTATCCAGATTCAGTCTGTAGGTTATGCAAAAAATTCGTTTTATACATTTAAACAAATCTATAATCCTGCAACAGGAAAACCCATCGATAATTTGTTTGAAGATATTAACAGAGATGGTTTAATTAACCAAAATGATTTGTATCAGTATAAGAGCCCCGATCCTAAAGCATTCTTCGGTTTCAGCACTAATTTAACAGTAAAGAAATGGACAGCAGGCTTTGTATTGCGTGCTAATGTTGGAAACTATCTTTATAATAATGTTGCCTCAAGTTCAGGTACATTACGCAATATCATGAATCCAATTGGTTATATCAACAATGGTTCAGCTGATTTATTGTACACTAATTTTAGCGGTACAGGAACCAATTATTACATGTCTGATTATTATGTGCAGAACGCTTCTTTTTTAAGAATGGATAATCTGAATGTAGGATATAATGTAGGCAAAGTGTTTAATAAAAAAGCAACATTACGTTTAAATGCCAATGTTCAAAACGTATTTGTAATCACACAATATAAAGGAGTAGATCCGGAAATTTATGGTGGTATCGATAATAATTTTTATCCACGCCCAAGAACATTTGTTTTCGGCTTAAATCTTAATTTTTAAACCATTGCAAGTAACTACGTTAAAAAAATTAGTATGAAAAAAAATATTTTAAAAATAATGATCGCTGCCGGAATCTTTACCGGTAGTCTTTCATCTTGTTCCAAGAAGTTAGATCTTCTTCCAACAAACGATATCACAGCTACTCAGGTGTATAGCACATCAGCTGGTTATACGCAAGCTTTTGCAAAATTGTACGGAAGCTATGCATTAACAGGAAATAACGGGCCTGCCGGTAACGGTGATGTTCAAGGTATTGATGAAGGAACATCGGACTTTGTTCGTTTATTATGGAATGCTCAGGAATTAACTACCGATGAAGCCATTTGTGCATGGGGCGATCCGGGAGTTCCTGATTTGCATGCTATGAACTGGACTGCAAGCAATCCAATTCTTACAGGGCTTTATTATCGTTCTTATTATCAAATTACATTGTGCAACGATTTTATCAATCAGGCTTCCGATGCTAATCTTGCCACAAGAGGAATTACAGGTGCAAGTGCCGATAGTATTAGAAAATACAGAGCCGAAGCAAGATTTCTCAGGGCATATCAATATTCTGTTTTGATGGACTTGTTTGGTAGTGTTCCTTATGTAGATGAAACAATGCCTCTTGGCTCGGTATTGCCTAAACAAATGAGCCGTGCAAACATTTTCAATTATGTTACAGGCGAATTGAAATCAATCGATGGTTCATTATTTCCTCCAACTCAAACTCCCGGCACTGTAACTTACGGAAGAGCAACGCAAGGTGCTGAGTGGGCTTTATTGGCACGCTTATATTTAAATGCAGGTGTTTATACAGGAACACCAAAATATGATAGTGCAATTATTTATTCTGCTAAAGTAATTGGAGCAGGTTATTCGTTGATACCTAATTATTCTCAATTATTTTTAGCCGATAATAATTTAAATACCAGTGAATTTATTTTAACCGTAAACTACGATGGTATTAAAACACAAAATTGGGGTGGTACTACTTTCTTAGTTCATTCATCTGTTGGCGGTTCTATGCAAGCAAGTGCTTTTGGTATTGATGGCGGATGGTCTGGTAACCGCTCAACAAAAAATTTAATAAACTTATTTCCCGATCCAAATGGAACAGGAGATAAACGTGCTGAGTTTTATACTAACGGACAAAATTTAGAAATTAATAGTGTTCCAACTTTTACTGATGGTTATGCTATTACTAAATTTAAAAACCTCACTCGTTCTGGTGCTTTAGGTCAAAACTTAACTTTTGCCGATATAGATTTTCCTTTATTCCGTTTAGCCGAACAATATTTAATTTATGCTGAAGCAGCTTTAAATGGCGGAGCAGGCGGTTCTGCTGCGCAGGCATTAATTTATGTTAATTTGCTGAGAGCAAGAGCACAGGCTGCACCACTAACAAGTTTAGCTTTACAAGATGTATTAAATGAAAGAGGCCGCGAGTTATATTGGGAAGGATTCCGTCGTACAGATTTAATTCGTTTCAATCAATTTGTGGAAGGATCTTATGTATGGCCATGGAAAGGAGGTGTTCAATCAGGAACTTCGGTAGGTGCATTCAGAAAATTGTTCCCGATACCATCAGCCGATATTTCATCAAATACAAACCTTGTTCAAAACCCGGGCTATTAATTTTTTCTTATGAACAAATTAAATAACCAAATTAAAATTATCTCTTAAAATAAATTATTATGAAAACATTATTAAAAAAGCTGTTTTTCATAGGCGTAGTAGGAGTAGCGTTGTTTGCGTCTTGCAAAAAAGATCAAACTATGGACTACTTTAACGGAGGCACTGCTCCTGTGTTAGTTGCATCAGTATCCGGCACCATTGCTTTGTCTAATACAACACAAAACAATGTTGCGGTAAGTTTTTCATGGACTAATCCCAATTATGCTTTTACAACCGGAATAAGTTCTCAAAATGTTTCTTACTTATTAGAGATTGATACATTAGGTGCAAACTTTACTAATCCAAACAGAATTGCAAAATCTATCAGTCCTGACTTAAGCACATCTTATGTAGATGCAACTTTAAATTCTTTATTATCTAATCAAATGAATTTAGCAGTTGGTGTAAAACATGTAATTCAGGTAAGAATTACTGCTACACTTAACGGCGTTGCTGCAACTGCATTACCTTCGAATGTATTGCAATTTAATGTAACACCATGGTCGCCACCACCAACAGTTAATCCACCTACTACCGGAAAACTTTATTTAGTTGGTAGTGCAACTGCAGGCGGATGGGGAAATCCGGTGCCAACACCTTCACAACAATTTACGCAGGTAAGCACAACATTATATACCATAACAGTTCCTTTAACAGGTGGACAGGAATTTTTATTCATTCCGTTAAACGGAAATTGGAGTCACAAGTTTGCATGTAATAAATCAACAGCACCGCCTTCTGGCGAAACTGGTGGTACATTTGGTTATGATTGGAATGATAACTTCCCCGGGCCTGCTGCAACTGGTACTTATAAAATTGATGTAAATTTTCAAACAGGGAAATATGTCATCACAAAACAATAATTGTTAAAGACAGAATTAGCTAAAAATGAATTTTAAAATTCATTCTAATTAATTCAAAATAAAAAAATTCATTATGAAATCACTAATAAAAATCAGTTTCTTATCCTTGTTGGTAGCTGTTTTTTTTACAGCCTGCGATAAAGTAGGCAGCTTGCCGTCTTATGCATCTGGAACTGCATCGGTATTAACTGCATCTACCACAACAATTGCTCCGGCAATGGCTGATTCGGATAAAACAGTTTTGACATTAACCTGGACCAATCCAAATTATGCCAATGATTCTACTACTTCAAAATATATAGTAGA
>DATAMD010000173.1:0-1785 GCA_036260755.1 Chitinophagaceae bacterium
ATAAATTTTCTTCACCAGGCAAACGTTCGGCAGCTTCCATCGTAATGGCTTCGGCCGGACAAGCAACGGCGCACAACCCACATGCAGTGCATCTTTCGCGGCCTTCTTCATCACGGTTCAACACATGCAATCCGCGAAACACCGGACTAAAAGGCCGTTTCTGTTCGGGGTAATGAATGGTTGGCTGCTTCTTAAAAATATGACTGAACGTAATCATCATTCCTTTCAATCTATTCCACAGGTATATACTTTCAAGAAACGTCATCTTTTTACGTTCCATTATTTTAGCCCTGTTTGTTAATGCCTGCATATCTTTTAAGCTGTGAGCTATTAGCCAATAGCTTCGAGCATTTTTAATTTGTTTGCAAAAATATTTTTATAAACTTATGATACCAACTTTATCTCTTCGCTCATCACCTGTTGCGTCGCACTCTTGTACGCTTTGTTCTTTATTCAGCTTTTATTTTCCCTTTCATCGATCTGCGAAATAAAAATTCAGTAAGCACAATGGTTACAGCAACAGCAGTCCAAATACCAAATAATAAACTAAATCTGTTCTCGCTAATCATCCTCTGTTTATACAAAATCGCTCCTCCAATCAATAAAATAATGTGTAATGCGTATAGCGTAACCAAAAGCTTGCGCCACTTGCCTTTTAAATTTTTATTCGTCAAAATAAATAAGCTCATAAAAAACTATTTATTAAAGTATAAAATCACGGCTCCTGTAATCAGCATATTTGCCAATGCCAGCGGCACTAATTTTTTCCATCCCAAATTCATTAATTGATCGTAACGAAATCTCGGTATGGTCCATCTTACCCACATAAATAAAAATATAAAGAATACAATTTTTATCATCAACGCAACAATGCCCACCAATGCAGCAACATTAGGCGATAATACACTTTCATTTAAAAAAGGAACATCATAACCGCCAAAAAATAATGTTGCCATGATGGCGCTGCTGATAAACATATTGATGTATTCGGAAAATAAATAGAATCCCAATTTCATCGAAGAATATTCCTGATGGTATCCCTGATTCAATTCGCTTTCTGCTTCAGGTAAATCAAATGGTGTACGGTTACATTCTGCAAATGCGCAGATCAGGAAAATTAAAAACGCCAATGGCTGATACGCAATATTCCATAAATGACCGGGGGCCATTTGTTGTTTTACAATTTCGCCTAATTGCAAAGTGCCGGTAGTCATTAAAACCGCAATCAAACTCAATCCCATTGCCAGTTCATAACTGATGGCCTGCGATGCACCGCGCAATGCAGCCAGCAAAGAAAATTTATTGTTCGATGCCCAGCCGCCAATCATAATGCCGTACACGCCAACACTTGTAACGGCAAACACATATAAAATTCCTACATTAATATCTGCAATTTGCAAAGCGATGGTTCTTCCAAACATTTCGATTTTATCGCCCCAGGGCACAACAGCGCAAGTCATCAAAGCAGCACTCATGGCTAATCCCGGGCCTAAAACAAATAAAACTTTATTGGAAGTATTTGGAATAATTTCTTCTTTCATAATTAATTTCAATCCATCGGCAAATGGTTGAAATATACCAAAAGGCCCGGCACGATTGGGTCCCGGCCTGTCCTGCAAAATACCTGCTACTTTTCTTTCGGCAAAAGTCATGTATAATGCAATACCCAAACTTGCAAAAATGATAATTGCAATCAATATCAATTTTTCAGTAAATAATGCCCAGTCAATTGCAAGTAATGTTGTCATTTTTATGCGTTGTTCTTTTCAGAATGATTAAACGTTT
>DATAMD010000178.1:0-1542 GCA_036260755.1 Chitinophagaceae bacterium
TTTAATAAATTTTATTCCTGCATTTTCTGCTGCAATTATTTCCGATGGCGTCATACAACCAGGCACATAAAAAATATTTTTTGCCACTGCATAGTCTGCCACTTCTTTTACAAAACCCGGACTCACTAAAAAATCAGCACCCGCTTTTATATAATCTTCGGCCTGTTGTAAATTTTTGATTGTTCCCACACCTATCAATAATCCCGGCATTTCTATATTTCTTATTTCAACCATCAGTTTAAAATTTTTTAATGCCGCTTCTCCTCTGTTTGTATATTCAACTGCCTTAACACCCGCTCTGTATATGGCTCCCAGCACTTCTATGCTTACTGCCTCATCGGCGTTAAAATATAAAGGCAACATGCCTTGTGTTATGATAACATCTGTAATTTGTTGTGTATTGCTCATCGTTTTAAATTTTTACTTTGATCACTAATTTTTTTATTTCGCCTTCACCAATCATGGGTGCATGTACATCTTCGGGAAAGAAAATAACAAACTGCCCGTCGGTTAATTGAAAAAAAGTATCGGCATCATCCAAAAATAATTGCACATCTTTTTCTTCATTGTAACCGCCATTGGGCGTAACGCATTTTTCTCTTGGCTTCCATCCAAATGTTTCTGTGCCGCTGATACAAAGTTGTATGTCGATGTTTTTATTATGACATTCAAATTTCGATAGACTTGCTTCTTTTGTTTTGCCAACTGATTTACTGATGATGGATTTTAGTCCGTCGCTAATATCAGATTTTCCTACTTCAATATTTGCCAGATCATTTTGTTTGATGTATTGAAATGCTTTTGCAAATGATGGATGAACCGAAAAATATTTTGACGCGTTTTTTATGGTATCGATAATCATATAATTAATTTATTTTGTTGAATAGAATTGTTGCAGTACAAGTGTGCGACGCAACCACAGTTTCATTTGTACGATGCAGCTTGGTTCATCATTTATCTCTGCACTCTTCCACTGCCATCGCCTTTCATTAATTCTTTTACATCGCTTAATGTTGCGTGATTTAAATCGCCGGGAATAGTATGTTTTAATGCACTTGCAGCAACACCAAACTCAGCGGCATCGGGCATTTGCATGCCTGTTACCAATCCGTAAATTAATCCGCTTGCAAAGCTGTCGCCGCTTCCAACACGATCAACAATGCGAACATTATATTTTTTTGTGTGATAAAATTCTGTGCCATCATACACCAAAGCACTCCAGCCGTTATCGCTGGCACTGTAACTTTCGCGAAGCGATGATGCAATAAATTTAAAGCCAAACTTTTCTTTCATTTGTTTAAATACATCTTTAAATCCATCCAGATTTAATTCTCCTTTTGTTACATCGGTATGTGCAGCTTTAAAACCAAGAGTGGTATCTGCATCTTCTTCGTTACCGATACACACATCAACATATTGACAAAGTTTTGTCATCACTTCTCTTGCTTTTTCTTTACTCCATAATTTTTTTCTGTAATTCAAATCAATGCTTGTTGTAATGCCTTTTGCTTTTGCGGCTTTTAATGCAGCTTCGGTTAATGC
>DATAMD010000183.1:0-2966 GCA_036260755.1 Chitinophagaceae bacterium
TTCTTGCCAAACAATTCATCAAATTATTTTGCGAAGAAAATAAATTACCGGTAAAATCACTTTCTACCGATGCGCAGAAAAAATTATCGGCTTATCATTTTCCCGGTAATGTCCGCGAATTAAAATCTTTGATCGAATTAGCCGCAGTTATGTCGGATGGAAACTTGATCGAAGAAAAAGATATCATGATCGAAACTGCCGATACATTTAATAATCTGCTTACAAAAGAAATAACATTAAAAGAATACGAGCAGCAGATCATCCAGTATTTTTTAGATAAATATGATTCGGATGTTTTATTGGTTGCAAAAAAATTAGATATCGGGAAATCTACTATTTATAAGATGATTAAGGAAGGAGAAGTAAAAGCAAAATGACCTCACCCTTTCATCCCTCTCCTTCAAGAGAGGGAAACTACATCTTCATTCTATCAACTTTATTTTATTGATGAGAGTTGAGTTCTTAAAAAATTATTTTAACTGATATCTGCTGCGCAAAATAAAACTGTTATCACTTAATTAATCTGCGTTCTTATTCAGTTTCTTTTTCCATCATCAGATAAGCTTTTATAAACCCATCCAATTCGCCATCCATAACAGGTTGCACATTGCCTACTTCATAATCTGTTCTGTGATCTTTGATCATTTTATACGGATGAAAAACATAACTTCTTATCTGGCTTCCCCACTCTATTTTTTTCTTGCCTGCATTGTTGGCATTTAATACTTCCTGGCGCTTTCTTAATTCTTCTTCATATAAACGGCTCTTCAACATTTTCATCGCCAACTCACGGTTCTCGCCCTGCGTTCTTGCCTGCTGACATTCAACAATAATGCCGCTGGGTGCATGTTTCAGCCTTACGGCCGTTTCTACTTTATTTACATTTTGCCCGCCGCTTCCGCCGCTTCTGTAAAATGCCCATTCAACATCGGCAGGGTTTACAGTTATCTCAATACTATCATCAATCAACGGATAAACATAAACCGAAGCAAAAGATGTATGCCTTCTTGCATTGCTATCGAAAGGGGAAATACGTACTAATCTGTGTACGCCACTTTCGGCTTTTAAAAAGCCATAGGCAAAAGGGCCGTCGAATTGTAAAGTGGCAGTTTTTATTCCGGCACCATCACCCGCTTGAAAATCTAATTCCAATACTTTCCAACCTTGTTTATCGCCATACATGCGATACATGCGTAATAACATTTCGGCCCAGTCCTGGCTTTCTGTTCCGCCGGCACCGGGATTAATTTGCAACACAGCAGGCAATTCGTCTTCGGGTTGGTTAAGTGTACTTTTAAATTCAGCATCTTCAATTTCTTTCAATGCAAATTCGTAAGCTTGTTTTGTTTCTTCTTCGGTTGCATCACCTGCTTTCCAGAAATCAAATAATACTGCAAAGTCTTCAACAGATGTTTGCACCTGCTGATATAACTTCAACCAATACTCGTTTACTTTAATTTCTTTCATGATGCCGGTGGCTCTTTTGTTATCATCCCAAAAGCCCGGCGATAAAGAAAGCTGGCGGTCTGTTTCTATTTTATATGTGCGGTTCTCAACGTCAAAGAAACCTCCTCAGGACAATTACTCTGTCCCTCATAATCTTAATTTGTTCTTGTGTCATGCAGCAAATATAATTGGATAAAAATAATTATGAGGCAAGCATTTTATTCGTGACCTGCACGAACGTTTAATTAAGCGTTTTTTCTGCACAGATTCCCGAACTGGCGCATATCTCCAGACATGTGCCATTAATTATTTATTTTAAAATAATTTACTCTTATATATCAAGTAACAATAAAGCACAGGTTGGGATACCTGCGAGGTTTTGTTTTTACACCGCAAAAGAAGATCCGCAGCCGCAAGTCTTGCTGGCATTGGGATTGCTGAAAGTAAAGCCACGGCTGTTTAATCCGCCCTGCCAATCAATTTCCATTCCGTATAAATATAATTCATGGCTTTTATTCATGATAAAAGGAATACTTTCAAATTCGTACACATTATCATCGGCCTGCGGGATTTCAAAATCCAAAACATAGGTCATACCAGTACAACCACCGCCCTTCACTCCCACACGTAATTTTTGTGATGCATCAAAACCGGCTTCATTCATTAATCTTTTTATTTCATTGATTGCCGAAACTGTAAACGATACCGGCGCTTTAACTGCTGTTTCCATAATTATTAAATAGACTGCAAAAATACAACCGATTTAAGGTTGATGAATGGATTTTATTTTCGGAAAGAGAAAGATTTATTTTTTATTACACGAATTGGTTTTAGTTTATTGGTTTATTAGTTTACTGGTTTATTGGTGGAAGGATTTAGTTTTTTTTTATTACACGAATTATATCGAATTGCACGAATTAATTTAGTATGATGATAAATCTGATTTGAACGATTTAGTTTTTCTTTTTTTAGTTTTTCTCTCTCATAATTCATGCAATAAATTCTTCCTGATATTCTAATCTTATCAATTCTGTTTCAACTATTTTTGTAAAAACTAAAATAATGGATGCTTTAACGGTTTTGTTTATTGTAAGCATGGTGGTATTCATCACAGGCTCGTTCTTTGTTTTATGGGGAAGAAATAAAAAAGCCGATAAAAAAACATCATCAGAAAATGCATCTTCACTTTCTCATCAAATGCAATTGCAGGCTTACGAACGATTAACTTTATTAATTGACCGTATTGCGTTGCCCAATTTAATTTCACGATTAAATAAAAACGAATTATCTGCAAAAGAGATGCAGTTAATTTTAATTCAGACCATCAAACAGGAATTCGATTATAATATCACCCAACAAATTTATGTGAGTGCCGCTGCATGGAACGCCGTAAAAAATTTGAAAGATCAAACCATGCTGGTCATTAATCAATTTGCAAGCACCTTACCTTTTGAGGCAACCGCTGCTGATTTGAATAAATTATTATGTGCATTGAAGAAAAAGGAGAGGCGCCTGCCAAA